>NZ_CBABQS010000094.1:0-15186 GCF_964672035.1 Arcicella sp. | reverse complement strand
AATTTGAATCTGGTTTTAGGTTTATGTTAACATAAATACTTCATTTTTAGGTTTTATCTTAAATTGAATCTTTTTTCATTATCCAAAATAAGCTCAATTTGTATTTTTCCAAGCAGTTTTATTGTACTTTTAAATGCGTTGAACCTGTTGGAAATATCAATGCCAATGAAATGAGAAAAAGTTTTCATAATTTTGACTCAATTTAAATGATAGTACAAAACCTTTCATTAACGTATTCATTACTTTGCTCATGGGTCTTTCCCAAATTTCTATATGAATCTTGTGTTAATGAACCCCTCAGAGCCTTGAATCGTCCCTTGGGTCTTTAACCCATCACAGTACATTAAGGTACTTCTGAGGGGATGGTTTTCTCACTTTGAGAAATTATTTGAAATTACTTTTTTCTTGGAAAAATTCAACAGCACAAACCTAAAAGCACAGTCCTCTGAATTCTTTACTGAACAAGCCCAAAAAGTAGGAGAAAATACCCTCAAAGCCATTGAGCAGCTTCTATGTACTCGTAAATATCCCGAACAAGCCTATAAGCGGAACGCCGCCCGATCTTATGCGGGAATCTTAGCCTTAGTAAAGAAAAAAGAGATTGGGAAAATACGTTTAGAAGCCGCTTGTGAAAGAGCATTACTACACGATTTTTTATCCTTAAAACTCATTTTAAACATCTTGGATAGGGATTTAGACCATGTTATTTTCCAAGAAGAACCCATAAAAGACAACATTATTCCTTTCCATCCTAATATTCGTGGAGCAAAAAACTATCAATAATTTTTCAAATTTTAATTCAATATAGAATGAATCAGCAAGAAACATTGCAACAAATGAAAGCCTTAAAACTCTCAGGTATGGCAACCGCTTACCAAAACATTTTGAGCCTTCCTCTTGATATGCAACCAATGGCAGACCAACTTTTAGCTCAACTCCTTGATGCGGAACATTTAGAAAGATTGAACCGTAAAACCATCGGCTGTATTCGGGCGGCCCACTTTCGTTATCAAGCCATCGTTGAAGAAATCCAATATCTCCCCCAAAGAGGATTGGATAAAAATCTTCTTTCCCGTTTAGCGGATACTTCTTTTATCAAAAGAAGTGAAAACGTATTTATTACGGGTGCAACGGGTTGTGGAAAAAGCTACATTGCTTCGGCTCTTGGCTATCAAGCGTGTCAAATTGGTATAAAGGTTGGCTACTTTTCGATGCCTAAACTACTCCAAAAACTGCAATTCGCCAGGGCAGACGGTTCGATTATTAAAGAACTCGCTAAACTTGAAAAACTCAACCTTCTTATTTTAGACGATTGGGGCGACCGACGCTCGGTTTACAACCTTTGGATACCCCAGCGAAGTTATCGCTTTTGCAACTTATCGAAGACAGACATGGTAAGAACTCCACTATCATTACTTCACAATTACCAGTGGCTCAATGGTTCGATTATATTAACGAACCTACCCTTGCTGATGCAATCTTGGATAGACTCATGCAACAAGTACATCGCATAGAATTGAAAGGTGAATCCATGAGAAAATCTCGAGAAAATGACAATCCTATCAATCCATAATTATCTTTGTAAATCTCGCTAAATACTTATCCACAAGTGGTACTCATTCACGACACTTACTGGTGCTCACTCGCAATAATATACAAATAAAGTCAGTATTGAAGCAAGCCCGAATTGGTTGATTGAATATTGTTGAAGGGTTTGGGATTTGAAAAATCATGAAAACCAAGTTTGAAGAAATCCCATTATCTCAAATTATTTTGTAAGATTTTACCCGTTTTTATCAGCGAGTTTTGTTTGATTACTGAGATGGTTTATAGGATGGTTTATTTTGTAAGAAAATAGTTTGCGAATTTAAAATCATTTAGCTGTTGAGCCTAAAAATTACTATACGCTATAGATGGATGTCAAGCTATTTTTGTTGCATTCATTTTATGATTCTAATTTTTAGAATCGTTGGATAATAAGTAGCGTTGTTTATCCTAAATTTAAAAAAATACTTTATGCCATTTATCCAAAGATTTTTTCTTTATTGCTTATTGCTTTTGACCCTATGGTCTTGTAATCACGATTCAACTTCTTCCAACCCGCTGAAAGAATTATCGTTTTTAGTCGTGGGAGATTGGGGGAGAAATGGTACGCAAAACCAGCAAGAAGTCGCTAATCAAATGAACCGAACGGCTTTGAAAGAAAACGCTCAATTTGTCATTTCAACGGGAGATAATTTTTATGAATCGGGGGTAAAAAATGTCACTGATTCTCAGTGGGAAACATCTTTTGAAAAGGTTTATGCGGGAATTGGTTTACAAAAAGATTGGTTGGTTGCACTCGGAAATCACGACTATCAAGGTAATCCACAGGCTCAAATTGATTATTCCCTTAAAAGCTCTCGTTGGAAAATGCCAGCCCGTTATTTTACTTTGGTGAAAACCATTGATGAAATGACCAAGGTTCGTTTGGTGTTCATTGACTCTAATCCTTTTGTGAAAGAGTATCTTAAAAATCCAAAGGCTTATTCCGATATTGCTAACCAAGATACGCAAAAACAATTAGTATGGTTGGATAGTGTTTTGACGAATGCGAAGGAAAAGTGGAAGATTGTTATTGGACATCATCCCATCTATTCCGCAGGGTTTGGTCACGGTAATCAGGATGAATTGATTAGTCAAATAAAACCCATCTTAGAAAAAAACCATGTTCAAATGTATTTCTGTGGACACAGCCACAGTTCTCAATACCTTAAACGCCCCGATAGTTCAGTAGATTACGTGGTGGCGGGTGCAGGTTCTTCTACCGTTGAATTGGTTAAACAGGAAAGCTCGGTTTTGTTTGGCACAATAACCCCAAGTTTCACCCTTATTTCTCTATCCAATAATTTACTAAGAACCACTTTTGTGGATTCGACGGGACAAATTTTATTTAACACACAGAGGGGTTTTTAATAGCGAGAAGGCATATTCACTATTAATGTGACCGATGTATTTAAACCTGAAAAAGATAAATTTCGGAACTTTTAGGTAATTCTAAGTACAAAGAATAAAAATATCTCTACATACTTTTGGTGTGCGTTTATTTCCAAATCAAAATTGCCATTCCTACTAAAATAAAACCTGCACCAATTAAAACCTTCGTTGTCATAGGTTCCTTTAAAATAATGAACGAAAGTAAAAGCGTTACCACAATACTTGCTTTGTCAATGCTCGCCACATACGCAACTTGTCCTTCTTTCATGGCTCGATAGTAAAAAATCCATGATAATGAGGTTGTGATGCCCGAAATAGCTAAGAAAATCAAATTACTTTTAGGGGCTTGTTTTATTTCAGACATAGCATTATTAAAAAAAAAGCATTAACCATAACAATGCTAAAAACGACCATTGTTCTGATGCTCAACGCTACATCGCTACTCAAATTCTTCATGCCAAATCTATCAATTACAGAAGTTAATCCTGCAAAAAGCATTGAAATGATGGCAAATATTTTCCACTTTTCCATAATTTCTTTTTTTTCGATTAAACTATAATTCCGATGATTAAAAAAAGTAAAAATCCGACAAAAAATGCCGAAGTTAACCAAGGGCTTTCCTTCATTTCGTATGCCTCGGTTAAAAGTTCTTCCGTTACTAAGTAAAGTAAAGCCGCTAAACCAAAAGAAAGAATAATTTCCAGCCAATTAGCGGTCAAATTGCTTAATAAAGTTGCTCCAAGCATTGTACCAATTAGAAATAACATAGCCATAGAAGCCATAATCAGAACGGTTTTTCCTTTACTAATATTTTTATTTCTCAATGTAGAGGTAACCGCAAGACTGAATACAAAAACTTCGACAGCAAGTGCAACAGTCAGTAAAATGCCTTCTTTTTGTCCTGCGATAAAGCCAATCCCTATCAACAAACCATCAATAAATTCATCCACGCAACCTGCAACTATTAAACCCCAAGGTACTTTCGCTTCATTACTTTCATGATCATCTTCCATTTTTTCGCTAAACATTTTCACTAAAAACATAGTTATCACGCCCATGCTAAAGCCAATAACTATGTCTAACGGCATATTTCTATGTACAATGTCTGGCAATATTTCAACTGCAACAACCGAAAAAATAATACCTGCCGCAAAATGTAATAAAAAGCCTCTTAGTTTATCGCTTGGCTTAATGTAAAGTGCAATTAGACAACCTATTATAGTTGCCGAAGTTGCAATAAGTGCATATTTTAAAATTTCTATTGTTGAAATATTCATAACTATAAATTGATTTTTAAACCTCCGTTGAAAATAAGTCCGTCCGTTGGTGTGTAAACTTCTCTAAATTGGGGATTTTGGATAGTTCCCGAAAACATATTTTCATAGCGAGATTGTCGGCTGTCCGTAAAATTTTCCAAATTGGCAAATAAACTGAAATGCTTAAATCTATATTCCCCCGAAATGCCCATAACCCAATAATCTCTTACCTTTTCCGTGTTAGTTAAATACTGTTGTCCTACATAAAAAACCTCGTAAGCAAGCCTAAATTTCTCCCCCAATTCCCACATAATATTGGCGTTCAAACGATGCTTTGCCGTCAAAGGATTGATGGTTGAAATGTTATTAAAATTCCTACTCGCATCAATGTAGGTATAACCAAGGTAGAAAGAAATATCCTCAACTCGGAGTTTTATATTGGTTTCAAAACCTTTGCTCTCAATGTTTCCGTTGGCATTGGAAAATGCAAAAATATTTGTGCTGGATACCCGATTTAAAATTAAGGGATTATTAATAGTTGTATAGAAAAACATTTGATTGAAAGATAAACTTACTTCCTCAAAAATGGTCGTTTTATAATTAATATCGGCATTTAAACCATACGATTTTTCGGGGCTAATTATTGCAAAATCAAGTGGACTGATATTTTGAAAGGCTTTTTCCTCGGAATCTTCCGAAAATATGGTAGGATTTTTATACCCTAAACCACCACCAACTCTGGATGTTATTTGGTCGGTAATTTTATAAAGTAATGATAAACGAGGTAGCACAAAAACGTTACTTTTGTCAGAAACATCTACACGTAAACCACTCTCTACGATAAACTTCTCGGTAACATTCAAATTATTTTGGGCAAAAATACCAAAAGAAGAATTGAAATAGTCTAATTTATTGGTAACTACATTAGCTTGTTTAAAATTATCGGAAACAAAACTTGTCCCTAAAATCCATTCCGATTTTTCGTTCGGAACTAAATAAGTGGCTTCGCTAAAAGTTGAAATTTGTTGCCCTTCAAAATTATAGGTTGGTCGTAAAATCTGACGGTTAAAAGAACCAATGCTATTTTTGAGCGTGAATATATTTTTGTTGGCAAAAGTCTTTTCAAACTTTGCTTGGGTCGAATATCGGTTACTGTTATTGGTTTCAAAAAACGAATGTGTTGCATCGGCTTTGTTATCTATCACTAACATATCGCCCCCTGTACGTTTCTCAATCCCCGCATTAATGCCAAAACTGAAGGTGGTTTTGTCGTTCGGATAATAAAAGAACTTTGGATTTATCGTGAATCTCTCAAACTTTGGAATGTCAGAAAATCCGTCATTATTCGTATCGTAGGCTTTTTGAGTATTATTAGCCACAAAAACAGTTAGTCCCGTTTTCTTATATTTTTCCGCATAAAAACCACTCAAATCTAAAGCTTGAGTTTGATTTACGTTTGCCAAAAATGAGAGTTCTCGGGTGTCGGTTGGTTCTTTTGTGATAAGATTGATAAGTCCTGCAATGGCTCCCCCGCCATAGAGTGTCGAAGTGGAACCTTTGATAACCTCGGCTCTTTTTAAGTTCAAAGGAGGAATTTGTAAAATACTCAAACCTCCCGCAAAACCCGAATACAAGGGGAAACCATCTTGCAGAAGTTGGGTATATTTTCCGTCTAAGCCTTGTATGCGTATGCTGGCACTGGCGGAAACCTGCGAAGTTTGCTGGGTTTGAATCCCTGTACTTTCAGTCAGTAACATTTTAATATTCCCCGGTTGCATCGTAGCTCCTTCGGCTAAGTCTTCTCCCGAAATAGTTTCAATGCGGGTAGGAATATTTTTGATATTTCTACTGCTTCGAGTGGTTGCTACTACCACGACTTCTTCTAAATTTTCTGTCGATGGTTCTAATGCTATTTCAACGGACTCAGTGATTATTGGAAAGGTAAAATTTCTCTCTTTTTTTCCGTAGCCAACTGATTGAAAACGAATGGTTTGTTTCCCATTGGGAATATTTCTGAGTTCGACAAAGCCTTTTTCATTAGAAGTTGAGCCGTTTTGAGTGTCTTCCAAAATTACGGAAACGCCAACTAAGGGTTCTTTGGTTTTCTCATCAATAACGGTGGCTTTGAAAGTATTTTGGGCGGTTGCTAAAAAAGGCAATAGTAGAAGAATAAGGATTATTTTTTTCATCTTTTGATTTTATGCTAATTTTTTAAAATAGAAAAACAGGCAAATGCGTATCACATTGCCGAAATTATATCCAAAAAAGCATCAAATCAAAAAAGAAGAATGGAGTAAAAAAAGCCTGTCAGGGGGCTGGATGAAGGTTTTTTGATAAATTAAATAATCTTTTGATGGAATCGGGGTTGAATCAAAGCAAAAGCGAATTGGATAATCGTAAGTAATGTCAAAATATGGGACAGTTTGTAAATCCGCATTCTCAAAGCTGTAATCATGGTGCTGCTGCACATACAAATGACTCTCATTCTCAAAATTTGATTTCTTCTCCGTGTCCGAAAACTCAAATACCGTCATGCCGTAGCAAAACGATATAAGCGTGAGAAGGAATATTTTAAAATGCTTTATCATTATGACAAAGGTACAGGAAAACGTTATTAGGAAACGGCAATTTGAAATTTTTAGTTGAGAAATAATGTAGAATCGCATTAAAGTCTTGTGTGGCATTGTTTAGCGATTTTGAAAAATGGAAATACAGGATTAAATATTTATATGTATAAATTCGTAATACTCGCTTGGAAAATAAAAAAGATTTTATTCATCCAAGAATTATATCTTAAAAAATCATTGATAGCGATTACGCACTCCAATATTTCTCCAACATTGGTTTCTAAGTTTGTATTGAAATTTTAAACAACACAAAAATGAAACGTACCATCTCAATGATAGCTAGGGTAAAATTAAAAGAACGTACAAAAATCGTCACGGGTCACGCAGAATATTTATCTTAAATAATTATGATGGCTACTTGATTCTCAGCCAGTTTATTTGCTTAAAATAACGTGAACTTTTCAGATTTCGATTACAAAAAATAGCATAGGATTCAAAATGGGAGTGCATCAAAAAGTGTGGGGCAAGTTGTTTTGAGAATAATCTTTCAAGGTGTTTAACAGTTCAATTGAACTATTCTGAATACTTAATATAAAATATGATTGAGATTGCCCCACACTTTTTGATGCACTCCAATAATAGCCAAGCTCCGAAAAACGTAGTAATGACAGTAGGAATAGCAAAATGAAGGATTACTTGTTTATCGGCATTTTTATCCGGTAAAATAAGTTTGAAGATATTATTGGCAAAATGCACCACACCAGTTAAAGCGATAGCCAGCTCGACAGGAAAAAATATCATGACAATTGGTGTTAGGATTGTGCCCAAACCAAAGCCCGAAAAAAAAGTGAGAATAGCAATGAAAAAAGCAACTAATGAAAGTATAAATAGGGTCATAATCGGGGAAATAATTTACGGTCAACTGACCAATTTCCACCACCTTTTATGATTAAAAAATGCTACCTAAAAGCATAGCCCAGTCGGTACGGCTGTCATGAATCATCGACCAAAAGCCGTTATCTATGAAAAGTTGTGCTTTTGTTACCGAAACAGCCACTAACATTATTACGAGCGTAGGTATAGCGACCAATCTTGTGAGTAAGCCAATTAAAATTAATACTCCACAAATAATTTCAAAACTGCCTACAAAAGTGCCTAAGAATTCAGGGTTTGGCAAACCTATTTTTGCAAATCTACCTGCACCTAATTTATCAGCAAAAAGAAATTTTTGTATGCCCTCCGATAAAAACACCGCCCCAACCATGAGTCGAATAATGATGGTTGTAGAGGAGTTGTCTGTTTGATTTTTTTTTAAGTAATCCATCATCTTGTTTAAGATTTTAAAGTTTAAACCTTAAAATCACCACATAATTATATTATAGCAAAATTAAGCATCGTAAATTTCATACAATAAAACTTGTAAGCGTGGTATATTTGAAAATACTGCGGTATAGATTTAAATACTACGAAAGGCTTGAGGCGTATACCCTGTAAATCGTTTAAAGTATTTGATAAAATGGGATGAATCAGAAAAATGCAAAGTAAAAGATATTTCAGAAATGGTAAGATTAGTATAGAACAGAAGCCTTTTTGCTTCAATGATAATATGCTCTGCCAAAACTTCGGTAGCTGATTGGTTTACGGATTTTCGGCAGATTGCATTGAGGTTTTGAGGCGTTGTATTTAAAATATCAGCATAATGTGCAACATTATTTTTGATTTCGGCGGTCTGACCCAATAACTCTCTAAATGAATGAAATAAATCGGTTTTAGTATTACTAATTTGTAGCATTGAAACCTCTAATATTTTTGCAAGTAATGCTTTTAGCAAACCACCTAAAAGCAAACTATTACTTTCATTTTCGCTATTATTTTCCTTTGAAAGTAGCTCAAAAAGTTGCTCAATTGACTCATTATCATTAAGTTGAACACAAGACAAACTACTTACTTTTGTAATCAACATTTTTAGCTCATTGTCAAGACTCTTGTCCACAAATCTCTTCTTCAAAAGTATTACATAGCCATCAGGTTCAGTGAGCAAGTCCCAATGATGCACCTGTTCCTTTCTTACAAAGAAAATAATTGGCGGTTGCACCGTAAATTTATCGTAGTCAATGCCATGTATGCCACTGCCTTTTGACAAATAAATGATTTCAAAATAACTGTTGTGCTTGTGCGGCTCAGTTTTTCTGACGTGTTTTCTAAATGGTGCAATTTTGATTAGTTTTCCTACTTCGCTTTTATCTTTAATTTCTATGTTTGACATGGCAATAAAGAGTCTTAAATTTATGGATGGTTAGGGTTGATTGTTTGTATTAATACTGTAAACTATTTGGCTAATATTAATATCACTACTTAAAAAAGGCTTTTTTAAGTGCTATGTGCATAATTTATTCGCAATAGTTGACAGTGTTTTTATTAATGCTGTATTTTCACATCAAAACTTCATATTCTGAATCCTAACAGCATTCAAAATAGCTTATATAACGACACCCGAATTACGGATTTTTTTGTATATATTAGCCTTGATAGTCAATTAATTAGAAACTTATTTTATTAATTTCAAACCAATTTCAAGTCTTTGTGCAGCATTGTCCCAATTCATATAATTGAAAAGCTCATCAACAAAATCGGCCCGTTTACTTTTGTACTTTAAATAATAAGCATGCTCCCAAACATCGACAACCATCAAGGGTATAATTCCCCAAATTGCAAGTTTTTCATGGTTTTCAACTTCCAAAATCATTAAACGGTTGCTTTGTGGATGAAAGCCCAAAAGCCCCCAGCCATTGCCATCAACATTTTTGGAATGATGAGCCAATTGCACTTTCATCTTTTCAAAAGAGCCAAAATCTTTTTCAATTCTTTTTAATAAATCACCTGTTGGTTCGGTTTTTTTATTTGTAATGTTTGTCCAAAAAATAGTGTGTAGTACATGGCTGGAAAGGTGCATTGAAAGTTTTTTTGTCCAATAATCCACACCTTCAAAGTTCCCAGTTTCCAGAGCAGACTTTATCAATCCTATTGCTTTATTGGCAGTATTAACCGCTCCGCCATGATGGGCTGTATAATGTAATTTCAAAACATCAGCGGGCATAAACGGCTCCAAAAATGTTTCCGAATATGGCAAAGCACCTAATACAAACTTTCCTGTATCGTCAGTAAGTTTATCCAAACCGCTTTCGTTCAGTGTAGCACTAAAAACATCATTGCCTTTCAAGAGACTTGCTCCAGAAATAACGGCTGTGTTTGTGAGGAATTGATTTCGAGTCATAATAAATAGTTTTTTAAGATTAAGCCGATTATTGCACAAGCAATAATGATGTAAGGTTCGGTAATTTTTTTATACTTCCAAAGTAAATAAATGACTATGCAAGCAATTATTGTTTTTGAGATATCAATTAGCAACCTTTATATGGTAGCCAATCCGCCAGCACCCAAATTTAAAACAATTCCTTTTACGACAAATACCAAAGTGATATTTTGCCAAACAATGCGTTTGGTTTGTTTACCTATATTGATTACCATAGGTATTTTTGAAGGCATATCGTCTTGAATAACTACATCGGCAGTTTGGATGGTGGCATCATTTCCCAAGCCGCCCATTGCAATTCCAACATCGCTCAACGCAACAACGGGGGCATCATTTATGCCATGGCCGACAAAACAAACGGTTTCATTAGGGCTTTCAATTCTTTGACTTTGTTTATTTTATCTTCGGGAAGAAGGTCGCCAAATGAATTAATTATGCCCAATCTATCCGCCACAAATTTTGAGTGCGTCAAAAGTGTGGGGCAAATTGTTTTAATACAATTTTTCAAGATGGTTAACAGTTCAGTTAAATGGTTCTGAATCCTTAATATTAAGATATGATTTAGATTGCCCCACACTTTTTGATGCACTCCATAATAATATTCCGTTTCAAGTTTATAAGAAAGCAAAAGAAGGCGTATTGTAACTAATAGAATAGTCATAAACCGTAAATTTTCGCACAAATGTTATGAAAACCTCAAATTTAAGTGACTCCCCAACGTTAGTAATTCTTTTGTACTTTTGTTTCGGCAGACGGAAACCATCAAACATTTGTAGGTAATTGAACATGAGTAATTTATATCAGCAGACGTTCGGGCGGACGAGCAATGAAGCTACCACCACAATACTTTTTCTTTACTTACCATTTTAAAATGACAACTCCCAATGATATTTAAAGGATTAAATAACGAATTCATAGAATTAATTGACATAGAAAAAGATGGTTCTTTAACTTTTGACAACACGTTGTCTTATCCACTTACATTTGTATGGTTAAAGGGACAGCTAACAGAAATAGATTTTGAGGGAATAAATCTGACACTTAATGACAATACTATTCTATGCCTTACGTCCTTTCATAAAATTGAATTCAACCGTTTAGAAACTGCAAGAATCATCAAATTTAACCGACAGTTTTATTGTGTCAAAGACCACGATAGCGAGGTGAGTTGTAAAGGACTTTTGTTCTATGGTGCTAATCAACTACCTTACTTTCAAATACCAGAAGATGAAATGGATAAATTTGAAACATTTTGGCGAATGTTTAAAATTGAAATGCAGTCAAAAGACGACTTGCAATTGGAGATGCTTCAAATGATGTTGAAAAGATTTATTATACTATGTACACGTATTTATAAATCACAGATGAACCTTTCTATACTGGAAGTAAAAGAGGTTGATGTGGTTAGAGAGTTTCATTATTTAGTAGAACAGCATTTTAAGACGAAGCATTCAGTAAAAGAATATGCAGACCTATTAAATAAGGTGACCAAGACACTCGCTAACATTTTTTCGCAGGTTTCTGAGAAAAGTCCGCTACAAATCATACACGAAAGGAAAGTTTTGGAAGCGAAGAGAATGCTAAGATATACCGATAAGCCTGTTAAAGAAATCGCATATGAACTTGGCTTTGAAGATATACAGACATTCAGTCGTTTTTTCAAAAAAATGGAAAATACAAGCCCTTCTGATTTTAAAAAATCGCTTTTGGGAAGTATTGCCAACTCTTCGGGAATGATGACCTAACATTACCCCTCGTTGTTGCCCCATCTTTGCATCGTAATTATTTAATTAATATTTAAAACGATGACAAAGTTCACTGTTCCCGTCCGAGGAGAAGTATCGGAAAATAATCAAGCAATTTTTGATAGCCTTCAAAAAGGCTTAGGATTTGTGCCAAATTTATATGCCTATTACGCAAAAAACGAAACGGCATTAGGCGACTATCTTGCTTTGCAAAATCGCAAATCAACATTAAAAACTAAAGAAAGAGAGGTAATCAATCTAATAACAAGTCAAATTAATGGTTGCCGTTATTGCCAATCAGCTCACACGGTTTTAGGAAAAATGAACGGCTTTACAGATGAACAAGTAATTGAATTGCGTAAAGGTTCGGCTTCCTTTGACTCAAAGTTAGATGCTTTGGTGAAATTCGCTTCCTCTGTAGTAGAAAATCGTGGTAAAGCCACAGAAGAAAGCAAAGAAGCGTTTTTTACAGCAGGCTATACTGAAGCCAATTTAATTGATGTGGTAATTACAGTTGGTGACAAAATCATCAGCAACTACATTCACAATT
Source organism: Arcicella sp. (assembly GCF_964672035.1). Taxonomy (NCBI): domain Bacteria; kingdom Pseudomonadati; phylum Bacteroidota; class Cytophagia; order Cytophagales; family Flectobacillaceae; genus Arcicella; species Arcicella sp. The sequence goes on along the minus strand of NZ_CBABQS010000094.1, from coordinate 2,779 downwards.
TAATCGGTTTCCCTCTTGACTTTCCGATTGCCCCTGAACTTTAATTTTTTAACTTTTAAAATTCATCAAAATGAACATAAATAAAATAAATTGGGAAAACGCCATTATTGGTGGCGTTTTAGGTACCCTTGCTTTTGACATCATCGGTTTCTTTTTCACAGGAACTTGGTGGGATATTCCAAGGCTTTTGGGTGAAAAAACAGGTTTAGGCACTGCCTATGGTATTTTTGGTCATTTTTCAAACGGGATTTTATTGGCTATTTTATATGCAGGTATTGCACCTTCTTTGTGGGGGCCTACTTGGCTAAGAACCCTCTTGTTTGTTACTGCCGAAACCGTTGCTCTTGTTTGGTTTTTTATGTTTCCTCTTTTAGGAGCTGGTATTGCGGGCACTAAAATGGCAGCTATCATTCCGCTTGTTTCTTTGGTAAGACACATATTTTATGGTGTCCCTGTTTGGTATTTTGTTCACAAATTTCAAAGTGTACAAGGTAGCGAATGAGGTTCTTCGTCAATTTGGGTGAAAGGTTGTTTCTCCTTTAAAATCGCAGATGCTTAAATTCTCATATTATACTCTTATTTCTAAATGGGCGGGTTATTGGTAAAATTTATTTTTTAAAACTGCATTAGCAGATACTTTTTACCAAAATTGACGAAGAACCTCATATGCAGGAATACACAGAGTAGTATTTGGATTTTCGGCATTCATTTTTGTACAAATTTCAATGGCAATCATGGGAGCAATATTTCCAATGCTCGAAATGGAAGGGTCAATGATTTTAACGATGATAGGCAGTATTATTGGTCATGTGGTTTTTTGAATTGGGGTTTCTAAAACCGTAAACTATTGAAGTAATGGATTTTACAAGTAAAAGTTGTAATAGAATTGCACCAAGATTCAAGTTATCTTGGTGCAATATCAAAACAATAATTCTGTTAGGATTAGCCTTGTACGTATTTTTTACGAGCTAAATATGGCAATTCATTTCAATTGTAATTGTCGGCTAAACGACAATAAACGTTTGAACGGTTTAGTAATTTTATCTTATCAATTAATTTGCCCATGTTTTTAAACAAAAATAACATTATAAAAATATGAAAAAATCACTATTATTCCTTTCTTTTTTATTAGTAGTCTTCGCTTCAGTGGGTCAGAATGGTACTTCCGTTGAATTAGGTGGTGCTGTTGGTACTTCCATTGGTAGTATCAGTGCCACTGGATTTAAGCATTGGGGCATTGGTAGTAAAAAACGTTTTTACATCGGTACGGGCTTACGATTTACGTCATTATTTGGCAGCAATGTTAATTTCACGACTGCCCCTGCGGATTTAACGAGCGATGCTAAAAACATTGATACGCTTTTAGCTCTAAGTCCTACCGTAAGTTCACTTAATTTAATGGTTAGCTTGGGTTATAAGGTTTCCGAGAAATTTGATGTAGGATTTAATATTGATGCCATCGGAATTTCTTTTGGACCAACAGGAACTCCTTCGTACATCAGAAACGGAAAATCAGTAGCAAGTTCAGCGAGTCCAACGTCTCCCAATATCCTATTAGTGGGGGATAATGACAAAGGTTCTTTGAACTCTCATTTGTTTGTTCAGTATAAACTATCCGACCATTTAGGTCTGAAAGTTGCCTACCAATTTCTGTTTAATGAATTAACAACTACCTCAAAAATTCAAACAATTCCGTCGGTAAATGATAGATTTAGAGCAAAATCTACGATGGTTTATGTGGGGTTGAATTATAGTTTTTAAAAAATTTGATAATTAATTTTAGTACCCATCCCCAAAACATCTACAACGGCATTTAAGCGTTCACTAAATTTTTGTTATTGGGTTTGATGGTTACGATAATCTCAATGCTACGACTTGTTTAATATTTGATTTAACACTACTGGACAAACAATTTATTATACTGAATCGGGGCTTTAATTGTTACATTCATGAATTGTACTAAATCAAGAAACCGTGATAGGGTTATGAATCTTTGTTGGATTAAGGAGTGCATCAAAAAGTGTGGGGCAAATGATTATTGGGGGTAGTTCTTGGAAAGTGTTGATAATAAAACTAAGCATTCGATAAATTGTATTTTTGTGGTCACAAATCATAAAAATCAATGAATCAAAATGCTATGTTAACGAGTAAAAAATAAGTTGGTCAATCTCTACTTTTTATTAAGTAGTTCCATTTAGGTCTTTTATCATCGAAAGTAACATAATTTTTGATATTATCGGGTAAAATTAAAAGAATGTACAAAAATCGTCGTGGGTCTCTCAGAATTTTTAACTTCCATAATTATGATGGCTACTAGTTTGTTTGGATGAAATAGTCAAGATTACGTCGAATCTTAAAGTCAGATTTCTAAGTATCACCGAATCTACCGAATCTTGGTTTCTTAGCAAGAGTCTTATAGATTTCGTAACGCTGAATCCCAAGATTCCGTCAAATATTAGTTATTTCGGGCAAGTGAATTGGCTAAGAATTGAGTAGCCGGCATAATTATGGAAGTTAATAATTCTGCGAGACCCGCGACGATTTTTGGTTGCAGCTAAAGAAAAGTAAAAAATTTCCCACGACTTCCGTAGATTTTTTTAGTCTCTATAAAATTACGTTTGTACGATTGTAAGAGCATACATTTTGATGATTTAATTAATTTGTGCGTTTTTAAACAAAATCTTGAAGATTTTGAAAATCTGGTTGTTTTTTAGACTTTAAAATTAGAGAGCGGTAAGATAAATTATCAGATAATAACCCCCTGCTAAGGCTCTACAAT
>NZ_CBABQS010000093.1:0-15623 GCF_964672035.1 Arcicella sp. | reverse complement strand
CCTTCACAAAAAACCCGTAAACACATCAATCCCACAACCTCCGCCGAACCATAAATATAGGCTTCGTAACCTTCTTGATTATAATCTGCGTAATATAAATCCATTTCCATTGAGTGCAAAAATGCCTCAATCAATTCATGGTCAATTTTATATTTATTGACAATTAATTGAAAAGAATGTAATACAGGATTCAAACTCACACCTTCTTCAATAGCAACATAAGTATCTGACTTAAAACGACTTAAAAGCGTTTTTTTATCATATCCTTCAAAAGTGTCCACAATTTCATCGGCATAGCGAACAAACCCATAAATTGCATAAATGGGCAAATGAAAGCGTTTATCTAAGGTCTTGATGCCCAGCGTAAATGAGGTACTGTAATGCTCGGTAATGACCTTACTACATTCGAGGGTTGTTTTTGTATATAAATCCATTGCTTTATCGTAGGGGCGTATCGCATACACCCGTTGGTATGTTCTTCCGAAAGGGCGTATGCGATGCGCCCCTACGACATTATTTATTCTCTTTCTCAACTTCCTCCGCAACTACCAATCCCGAAATCAGTGAGGGTGGAACGCCAGGCCCTGGCACGGTTAATTGTCCTGTGTAGTAAAGGTTTTTTACTTTTTTGCTCTTCAACGTTGGTTTCAAAAGAGCCGTTTGCATCAGCGTATTTGCTAATCCGTAAGCATTTCCTTTAAAAGCGTTATAATCACTTTTGAAATCTGAATGAGCATAACTTCTTTTATAAACTATTGAATCTCTGATATTTACACCACAATATTTTTCTAAACGCTCCATAATCATATGATAATATTTCTCACGGATTTCGTCGGTATCTTCTAAATCAGGGGCTACGGGAATTAATAAAAATAAATTCTCACATCCTTCGGGAGCAATACTATTGTCAGTTTTTGAAGGAGCAGAAGCATAAAATAAAGGTTTTGATGGCCACTTTGGTTCAGTGTAAATCTCGTGGGCGTGGATTTTAAAGTCTTCGTCAAAGAAAAGGTTGTGATGTAGTAATTTCGGTATTCTTTTGTTAACTCCCAAATAAAATAATAAAGAGGATGGAGCCATCACTCGTTTATCCCAATATTTTTCATCATAATTTCTAAACTCCTCCCCTACTAACTTATCCTCCACGTGATGATAATCGGCACTTGCTACTATAATATCAGCCGTAAAATCTCCATCATTGGTTATAACTTTATCAACTTTATTTCCTTGAATATCAATCTTTTCTACGTTTTTATTCAGTAAAATTTTTACGCCTTTTTCTTCTGCCAAAGCCACCATTCCTTTCACAATTTGGTGCATCCCACCCATCGGATACCACGTGCCATTTTGCATTTCAGCGTAATTCATTAGGCTATACATCGCAGGCGTATTTTCGGGCGTTGCACCCAAAAAAAGGATAGGAAACTCCATGATTTTCAAGATTTTTTCGTCCTGAAAAAACTTGCGAATATGGGAAGAAAAAGATTGAAAAACGTCCAATCGAGTTACGTCGTAAAGTAACTTCAAACTCAAAAATTCGGTAATGCTTCTCGAAGGTTTCCACACAAAATTGTTGATGCCTACGTCATATTTATATTCCGCCTGACGCATAAATTCTTGGAATTTCGCCCGACTTCCCACTTCCATTGATTCAAATAAATCCCCTAATTTTTCGACTCCTGCGGGTAAATTAATCGTTTCATTGCCTTCCAAAATAACAGCGTAAGAAGGGTCAAGACGTACTAAGTCGTAATAATCGGATACTTTTTTACCAAATTGGGCAAAGTAGTTTTCGAAAATATCGGGCATCCAGTACCAACTCGGCCCCATATCGAAAGTAAAACCTTCTGCTTCAAAAACCCTCGCACGTCCGCCTGCCACACTATTTTTCTCTAAAATGGTAACGTCATGCCCTTTGTCTGCCAAACTCGTAGCCGCCGCCAAACCCGAAAATCCTGAACCGATAACTATTACTTTCATGTATTTTTAAATTCCTTATTATGGATAAATGTTTAACAAATATACGTGAGGTTTGTTTTTGAATTGAGATAAAAAACACATTTTGAGTTATCGTAATTTAATAAACAAAAACCCCACAAGATTCTAAAATCTCATGGGGTTTTATATTTTCGTAGTAATTCACTAAATCACAAATTACTAACTCGTAAATAAATTACGCCAAAGCTGCTTTCAAATTCTCATCAATTGCATCCAAAAAATCTTGTGTGTTTAGGTAATGCTCACCCAAAGTAACTTTATTTCCATGAATACAAATGGCTAAATCTTTCGTCATTTTTCCTGATTCTACTGTCTCAACACAAACTCTTTCTAAAGTTTGGCAGAAGTCGATAAGGGCTTGATTTTCGTCTAATTTACCTCTGAATTCTAATCCACGAGTCCATGCGAAGATCGAAGCGATTGGATTAGTTGAAGTTGGTTTTCCCGCTTGGTGGTCACGATAATGACGTGTAACCGTTCCGTGAGCTGCTTCTGCTTCCATCACCGTTCCGTCTGGTGTAATCAATACTGAAGTCATCAAACCTAATGAACCAAATCCTTGCGCAACGGTATCTGATTGAACGTCTCCGTCGTAGTTTTTACATGCCCAAACAAAATTTCCGTTCCATTTCAAGGCAGAAGCTACCATATCGTCAATCAAACGATGTTCGTAAACAATTCCTTTGGCATCGTATTCTGCTTTGTAATCTGCTTGGAAAATTTCTTCAAAAATATCTTTGAAACGACCATCGTATTTTTTCAAGATGGTGTTTTTTGTTGATAAATATAATGGCCATCCTTTGCTTAATGCCATTTTGAAACATGAATGAGCAAATCCACGGATTGATTCATCTACGTTATACATTCCCATGGCGATACCGCTCGATTTGAAGTCATAAACATCAAATTCTTGTACAGATCCATCCACGCCTTCAAACTTCATCGTCAATTTTCCTGGGCCATTTACCACAAAATCAGTTGCACGGTATTGATCTCCAAAAGCGTGACGACCAATCATGATTGGGGCAGTCCAGTTGGGTACTAATCTTGGAACGTTAGCACAAACGATTGGCTCACGGAAAACAGTACCGTCCAAAATGTTACGAATTGTTCCGTTTGGTGATTTCCACATTTGTTTCAAATTAAACTCTTTTACACGAGCTTCATCTGGTGTGATAGTGGCACATTTGATACCTACACCGTACTTTTTGATTGCTTCTGCAGCATCAATCGTTACTTGGTCGTTGGTTTCGTCACGGTATTCCATTCCTAAATCGTAGTATTTGATATCTACGTCCAAATATGGAACAATTAACTTATCCTTAATAAATTTCCAGATAATTCGAGTCATTTCATCGCCATCAAGTTCGACGACGGGGTTGGCAACTTTAATTTTTTCCATTTGTGAAATTATGCTATTGTTTTTCGTTCGGTGAGCGGTTAAGCTCTTTTTGATTAAATTCTGGGGTTTTGACCAGTTTTAATTTTCCGCAAAGGTACGGAATGAATTAATACGGTGTAAAGAAGATGTAAATAATAACAGAAATGCAAAAAAAAAGTCAAATTTTTATATTTTTTGAAAGTTTGTAAACCCGCTTTTGTTTGATTGACGACACAGTAAACGTATCAATAAGTTTTAACCGTTAAATAAGTAATAGCCAATACTTTATTGCTACGGTAGATAAAATCATATCTTAGAATATGTTTACCATATTTCATTTTTTTCGACTAAATCCACAAACAGTTTTATCAAATTAAACCCTTTAAATGAACTATTATGAGACGACTACTGATACTTATTTTAATCCTGCTGGTATTATTTTCACTTTTCTTTTATTTTTCGTTGGGTTCAAGGCCACAAATAATTGGTGAGGAAGATAAAAACCCAGTAGTATCGACACCCTTAGATTCCACCATCAAAAATAATTCAGTTTATGCCTCTTATGTGTATGTAACAGGGACAGGATACGTTTTAAGAGACCGAAGACTTGTACTTTTGGTGGGCGAAGATACCGCAAAGTTTCGTCAAGCAGATGCTATTAAAAAAGTAGAAAAAGAGTTGGAAAACTACTGGAAGTGGCGCATTCTCTCTGGTGATAGAAGCCTCGAACAATTGTTGTCTAAAACAGGTAATACTTTTAAAAATCGTGAAGGTCAACAAGAAAGCAAAAAGAATTTATTTAGCAGAATTTTTGATGTTTTCAAAGTAGCCGATGCTATAAATGTGGTTCGAGATGCTAATAAAACCTGTAATTGTGATGATAATTTAATCTTATTATCAGGTCCAGATTTACATTTAGTTAATACAATCTTGAATCCTGATAGTCCAATTGTAGGAACAGGTACGGGGGCTGCTGTTGATGGAGATGCTGAAAATAATGGTAACATATTTGGCAAAGCAAATTGGAAACAAGATCAATTCCTTAAACTCCCACAAAAAGAACCCCAAAGTGGTGATGGAAAAAATGGTTCGTTTATCGTTGGGATTATTGATTCGGGGATAGATTTTGGTGTTATTCAAAAGCGTACTTATCAAAGTTCTGGAGCCAATAATGAAGTGATGATTACACCAAAAATTGAATCGTCATTAAATTATAATTTTATGAAGAATAGTAAGGAAGTGATTGATTCGGTAAAATATAAACACGGTACCAATATAGCTCGTATTATTGTTAAAAATACTACTTCCGAGAAAGTGCGAATTGTAGCTTTGAAAACATTTGACCAGAATAAAGTAGGGAATCTTTATGATAATTTGTGTGCAATTCTATATGCCATTAAACATGATATGAAAGTTGTAAATGCAAGTTGGGGTGCTTCACTAAAAGAATCAACTCCCGCTTTTGATGAAGTTTTGAGACGTGCAAAAGCGGCAAATATGATAGTGGTGTGTTCGGCAGGAAATAAGCACGAAAATATTGATTTACATCCTTATTTTCCAGCATGTTATGCCGATCACTCTGAATTAGGTAGCCATGTATTGAGCGTTACCAGTAAAAAAATAGTTCCTAATTATAAGTCTTCAAGTTCGGATTCGATTTCAATTTGTCAGAATTGGTCACTTTCAGGTAAAAAGATTGATTTTGTTGTGAGAGCCAATTCAGATTGTCAACACGGAATTCCTGATGCTTTTGGGGGTTCAACCATGAGTTTTCAGAGAGGTACTTCTTATGCTGCTCCATACGTAACGGCGAATGTAATTGAATATTTATTAGCACATCCAGGAGGGTTTTCAAAAAGTGAATATAAAAGTTCGATTCCCGCAATTAGCGATATAAGTAATTATTAGTAATTTTCCGAAACTTCTTTTTTCCTTCCTATAAATGTCTTAAATTGAGGCAATTACAATATTTTTGCCTCAATTTAAGATACGATGAAAAAATTATACTTACTGATTCCTTTCCTGTTTTTTACCTATTTTTCTTCCCTGGCAGATTGTCCAACTGCTAAGGGGGTTTGGGTTTCGCTACGGTCAATTCTAAAAAAATCTAATAATCAGCTTGAACTTATCAAGATAAGAAATATTTGCCGTGGATGTAAAATTGATGATTCTACCTATGTATTTGTTCTTCAAAAAATAGCTGAGAATTATGTTTCTCAACAAGATTATATCAATGCAAATACCCTTATTCAAGAAGCAATTAATTTAAATTCTTCCCATCAAAACAATATTATTAACGCTGATATTGTGGATAATTATTACTTATTGGCTAAAATTTTGGATGGGCAAGGTAATTATCAAAAAGCCCTTGAAGCGTATGATTATTGCATTATTTTAATTAAAAAACATCCCGAAAAAGCGAAACTATTTTCTCAAATCTATTCCCGAAAAACAAATATTTTTATTAAAAAAGGAGATTTTGAGCAAGCTATTATTCAAGCTAATATTGGCGTTAATATAGCTCAAAAAAATTCCGATGAAACTTCTCTATCAAAATGCTTGCTTGAACGAGCAAAAGCATTCACAATTACGGGCAAAAAAGAAGAAGCAAAAAATGATTTAGAGAGAGCTTTACTAATTAATAAAACACAGCAAATTGACCAATTACCGTATACGTATTCGTGTTTTGCCGAATTTTTTCTTTCGGATAAAAAATATCAAGAAGCCATTAAATATTATGCAAAAGCCCAAGAAATTTATCGAGTTCATCCAAATGATGATGCTTACTCAACCAATTTTATTGCCATCGGCTTTAGTCAATACAACTTACAAGAGTATGATAATTCTTTAAGAAATTACCAAAATGCCTTACAATTAATGAAACGCCCCTATATGAAAGTGCTTATTTTAGATAATATCGCCGCCGCCTACTGGATGAAAAAAGACTATCCAAAAGCCTTTGAATATTATCAAAAAGCTCTTTCAGTTGCTCCAATTGGATTTAAATCAAAAAATTCTTTCGATAATCCAACGGCAACGAGTTTAATAATTGCTGATTTTAAAACATACTATCTAACTACCCTCAAAGACAAAGCCGATACTTGGCTCGAATACTACCAAACCACCAAACAAAAGGAAGACCTCAAAATTGCGCTTAACACCTATGTAACTGCCGATAAACTCATTGATATGATGCGTTTTGAGCATACGGGAACGCAATCAAAATTGTATTGGCGAAATAAAACGCACCACCTGTATATCCAAGCCATCGAGACTTGCTTTTTATTGAAAGATTATGAAAAAGCCTTCTATTTTTTCGAGAAAAGTAAAGCTGTTTTACTGAATGACCAATTGAATAGCTTGAGTGCTAATCAACAACTTTCTGCCCTTGATTTAGCCCAAGAAAAAGGCTTTCAACAGAGTATCAAAGAACTCAATAAAAAAATTACTTCGGAGCCTGAAAATTCAAAAAATTATGCTTCTCTACAAGCACAATTATTGGAACAGCAAGAAAAAAAAGACCAATTTGTCAAGACCTTAGAAACCAAAAATCCTACTTATTTCAAGTATAAATATGATACAACCATGGTGTCGTTGGATAAGGTTAAAAAATATCTCGCCAAAGACCAAACTGTGTTGGAGTATTTCATGGGCGATGATGCCATTTATGCCCTTATTATCTCATCCAAAAAAACTGATTTACAGAAAATTCCTTTGCTTGATTATTCCAAAAATGCGAAACAATTTTTGGCTTATTGTACTGATAATCAGAAAATTAATCAAAATTTTCAAGATTTTTTAGCGATAAGTAATCAAATTTACCAACAAACATTTCGGTATTTGAACGTACAAAAAGGGCGATTGATCATTACCCAAGATGGCTATTTTCTTCCCTTCGAGGCCTTGAGCAAATCATCTAAACGAGCGGAATATTTACTGAATGATTATGCCATTTCTTATACTTACTCCGTACAATTTTTACTTAAAAACTTAGGTGAAAAATCATTTTCCTTTAGCCATAAATTTATGGGAATGTCGCCCGTAAATTATAGTAAAAATTTGAATCAAACCAGTTTATTGGGTTCGGATATTTCACTCTCGGAAGTAGCCTCAAACTTTATTTTTGGGAAAAATTTTTCCGTAAAAGAAGCCACAAAGAGTGCTTTTTTGAGTAATGCCAAAGATTACAAAATCGTCCACTTATACACCCACGCTCAAGCCGATAGCACCGACCAAGAACCGATGATTTATTTTGCGGATTCGGTCTTGAAATTATCCGAATTAAATGCTTTAGAACGTTTCAAAACGCAACTTTTGGTACTTTCAGCTTGTAAAACGGCCGTGGGTAAAAACGCCAAAGGAGAAGGAATTTTGAGCCTTTCCAGAGGTTTTGCATCGCTGGGAATTCCTGCTACTTTAACCACGCTTTGGAGTGTAGAAAACCAATCAACTTATACGCTTAATGAGCTGTTTTACAGATATTTAGCCCAAGGTTATCCAAAAGATATTTCTCTACAAAAAGCAAAAATCGAGTTCCTTCAAAGTCAATCGGGCGAAAAACAATTGCCTACTTTTTGGGCAGCAGCTGTGCTCGTGGGCGACGCTGAAGCGGTTTCTTTGCCTAATAATTGGCTTTATTTAGTAGTACTGGGATTAGTCAGTTTGCTTGGGTTTTGGTGGTATCAAACGAGAACGTAGGCTGGGTTTTGAACCCAGCCTACGTTAAATTATTGGTATAAGTCAAAAAATAAATCTCCCCATGCAACCCTTTCCTGTTTTGTTCTTGTCTTGTTTTTGTAGCTACAAAATTTACCAACTCTTTTAAAAAATTACAAAACATGAAAAAGCTTCTTTTAATACTTTCAATAACCAGTTTAGGTTTATTGAATGCTTGTACAGAAAAGATAGACCCTGCCATTCAATCACAGCCTTCAACCCTGGATAATACAACGGCAGCCAGAATTTCGACTTCAATTAAAACAGCATATCCGTCAGCCACCAATCTTTCTATTTCAACCATCGACGATAAGAAAATTTTTGGTGTTGATTTTAGTGTGAATGGTGTGTCACACGAGGGTTGCATTTCAGCTTCGGGTCAAATTCTGAGTGATTATAAATCTGCGGATAGTACAAGCCTTCCAAGTGCGATAAAAACCTATCTTCAAACTACTTATGCAGGCTACAAACTCGAAAAAGTAGCCGTTGGAAAAGATGCTTTAGGCAAAGTTTCTACGAAGGTTATGATTGGATTTAACGACCAAAGAATTACGATTATTTTTGATGAAAATAATGTAGCAACTGCCACTTTTATCGAACCTAAAAATAAGGTTGGCGGGAATAAAAATAAGGTTTTTACCGCTAAACTGGCAGATTTACCTGCCAATATTCAAAGCCAACTAACGGGTTATGAATTTGTGGGAGCGGTCATTAAAGATAATTCAGACAATACGCAAAAAACGTATTTTGTTACCGCAAAAAAAGACGGAATTCTCTACGAATTCACGTATGACAATGACGGTAAATTAGTTAAAACAGAATCATTTGACCCCAATAAAAAACCCGAAATTAAGGAGTTGAAATTGACTGATTTTCCTACAGTTATTCAAGATTATTTGACCACTAATTACGCTGATTGGAAATTTGAAAAAGGAGCAATTATCACTAAAAGTGCAATTACGGATTCTTACACAATTATCATTTCAAAAGATAAGAAATTAACCCGTTTAACTTTTGATAAGGATGGAAAATTTGTAAAAGCCACCGAAACGCCTATCATTCAATTGCCAAAAATTGAAGTTAAAGAATTGATTGCCAATGATATACCACAAGTTATCAAAGATTATTTAACCAAAACGTATGCTGGTTGGATATTGATTAAAGGTAATATTACGTTGAAAGATGGGGTGGCAGAAACCTATTACGTAAATATCACCGTTGGCACCGACAAATATCAAGTATTGTTTGATAAAGATGGTAAGTTTTTATTGGCTAAACGAGGATAAATCAGAGGAGGAAGGGAAACAGGAGAAAGGGAGGAATGGTTAGAGAAAATTTGCTTCTTTTAATTTCTTCCTTTTCTCCTTTCTCCCTCACTCCCCTTCTCTTTTCCTCCTTTCATTATTATGAAATTTTTTTATAAAATACTGATAATAAACACGTTGATGTTTTCATTGTGGGCTTGTGATGAAATTAAACAAGTCCCTGATCCAAAACCTCCCGTGGTGGAAACCCCATTGAATAGTACTACCATTCTCTATACCCAATCCAACAACTTTGTCGCTTTTGATACTAAAAATTTACTGAACAAAGTCCAAGGGTTTTCGTCTCTGAAAGTTGAATCTACCCCTAAATTTGGGCTTATGTATTTCAATAAAAATGGATTATTGGTTTATAAAGCCGATTCTACCAAAGCTGAAGCCACCGAAATCCTAATTTACAAGGCGCTCAATACCGATTCCAACAAAGATAAAAGAGATACCCTCAAAATTATTATTACTTCTGATTTCTCGAAAACGCCTTGTAATGCTGGCGTAATTCCTGATTTCTTTCCTGTAAAAATTAATACACCAACGATACTAAATGTACTAAAAAACGACCGTTTTTGTAGTTCAATTCTGGATTCTACAACGCTGGAAGTGGTCGAAAAACCAGTGTTGGGACTGGCAATCGTTGAAAATAATCGCATAAAATATACCCCAAAAATTGGCTCAGAAACGGATGATTATTTTCTGTACCGTGTATGTACGGGTGGCACAACGCCCGTGTGTATGATTGCGGGTGTGCGAGTGGATATTCAAGGAAATATATGCAAAACAATATTGGTGCCCGACTTACTAATTATGTACAAAAATACTATTAATACGCAGATAATCAAGGTATTAGACAATGACAGAATTTGTGATAATTACAATAAAAAGAGTTTGAATATTACCGTTCAACCACGTTTTGGAACGGCAATTGTTAACAAAAATTACGAAATTGAATATACACAAACTGCCAATAAGCCCGCCTTTGATGGTTTAGAATACAGTATTTTGGATAAAAATGGCAAGAATCCATTGCGAATGTTAGTTGAGATTTATATTCGTGAAATACCAAACTGTAAAGCGGAGATTAAAAATGGCGAAATGGAATTATCGGTAACTCAAACAAAAGAAAATGAAATCGAAATTCCGTATAGTTTATTCGTTGCATCTTGCGTTGAAATAAAGGGTGCCAATTTTGAAGCGCAACCAACCTTCGGAATCTTACGAATTGATGGTAAAAAAATATTATATAAACTGAAATCTCCCACAGATTTAAAAGAACGAAATGACCAATTTAAATTCATCGTTACTACTGCCAATGGAGATACTTTGAAAGCAAATTTTACGATTAGAATAAAAAAATAAAAGTACCTCACCCCCAACAAATGATTAACGAACAGGAATTAGTTAGAGCCTGCCAAAATAACGACCGTAAAGCCCAGACTACCTTTTATAATCTCTATAAAGGCAAGATGATGGGTGTTTGCCGTCGCTATACCCGCACGCCCGACGAAGCCGAAGACGTTTATCAAGAAGCATTTGTCAAAATTTTCAACAACATCAAATCCCTCGAAAAAGCGGGTGCGGTGGGTGCTTGGGTACGCAAAACCGTTGTCAATACTGCCATCAATTATTATCACGCAAATCTGAAATTTCAACAAAATACCGATTATGAAGACATTTTACACAGCAACGATGATTACCCCAATTTGTTGGCAAGCCTTTCAAACGAAGAATTGCTAACATTGATTAACCAATTGCCCGACGGATACCGAATGGTTTTTAACCTCTATGTAATTGACGGTTATAGTCACTCAGAAATCGGTAAAATGTTGGGAGTCAGTGAGAATACGTCAAAATCGCAACTCTCACGGGCGAAAGAACTGCTTAGAAAGCAATTAAAACCCTTGGGAATTATCAGCTATGAACGCACATAACAACGAAAGTGACCCTTTAGAGAACGTGTTCAGAGATAGATTCGCTGATTTTGAATCTGAACCCGACACTCAACTTTGGCAAAGAATAAAGCCTCAACTCCCCGTGAATCCCATGAGGAAATTCCCTTATTGGCAAACCTCTGTGGTAATGATGTTATTACTATTGGTAGGTTTATGGACATATCGTGAAAAATATTCTGATGACGTTGTGACGAAGTCAGACGATAGTAAGCCGGAGAAGATTGCCAAGTCAGAAGTTAATCAAATAAAGAAAAGAATGTCGTCTGACTATCGTCTGACAGAACCAAATCCTACACAAAATTTAGACACTAAATACTTGACTACTAATGATTTAATGAAAAATACAACTAAGAATATAAAATCAGGAAATCATATAAACATTATTGAGTTACCTCCGTTGTTGTCTGTGTCTTCACAGACAACCAAAAGCATTGATAAACCAGCATTGCTCGAAAAGACTATTGAAACTATAAAGTTGTCAGTGTCTCCACTTACAACCGACAAGGTACAACCTATACAAAATAATGAAGATAAAGATTTAACTGTTAATGATTTGACAAAAAATACGGCTAATCATATAGACGTAAAATCAAAAGAAAAGGCATATACTGAAAAGCCATGGTTGAAAGAATCGTTTGCGTGGATAGAGACAACGGCGGAAAATAAAACCAAAAAAACTTCATTATTTTCAAACCCTAATACAACCACTGAACAAGCAAATACGTCATTAGAAAAGGGAAAAGAAATAATAGCAAAGGAGAAAAATAATTTTTCAAATAATAGTAATGGCAGGTTAAACCTTTTTTCTGCGAACAACTCTAATAAAAAACTGGGAATAATTTCGGAGAATGTCAGCAATAATTCAAATATCTCAAGCGTATTCTCGGGTGGAAAACAAGTTTCGGGATTGAATAAAAATTACTTAGTAATCTTAGATCCAAAGTCATATAGTTTGCTAAGAAATCATTTCAAAACACCTCGATTAAAGTTTGTCGTTGCTACTAAAAAAGATGATTATTTTAAGGAAAGGAAACCCTTAGAAATGTATGCAAGTGTGATGCCCCTGTTAAATTATTATACCATTACGCCCAATGGTAACGATGCCAATTATGTTCATAGCATTGCCGTTAATAATGATGATGATAGACTGGGATTTTATACGCAAGCAGGGGTAATTTTTACGCTTTCAAACAAGTTTAAACTTAGAACCGGACTAACTTTTACGAAGACAAATCATAGTATCAATTACCAAATCAGAACCGACTCTTTAGTTGTACAACCATCTGATAACAAAGGTGTTGATGTAAGTTTTGCTGAATTAAATAAGACTTATTCACAATCGGCAAACTACTTAGGCACAAAAATTGAAGTACAATATATATTCTTAGAAGGGGAAGCCCTTACGCATTACTTGAACGTAGGTTTGGAAGGAGCATACAGATTGAACGGCATAAAGCAGTTTAATGGATTTGCCAATTTTGCTTACGGTGTAACCCGCCAAATTGGAGACAATGCTTACTTATTTATTGAACCAACTTTTAGTTATTCATTAAATCAACAAAGTGATAATAATTCTTTCTTATTAGTAAAACCCAATAAAATAGGATTCAATATTGGGGTAAACTTTAAAATTAAATAAAATGAAAAATGTTCTAAACTTTTGCTGGAAAATAGTCGCTTGTACGGTGCTAATTTTTGTGGGATTAACAGTCGCAATCTTTGATGGCGATGTTCATAAATTATAATTCTCTTTTGTGGTGATTGGGATGAATGGCTGGTGCTTGCACTGGCCATTTTTTTTTGTAAATTTGAGTAAATAAATTAGACCACAGATGAACCCGCAACGGAGTTGGGATTAGAAGGATTTACACGGATAAAATTTTAAAAAATTAGTGTAAATCTGTTAAATTCCTGTCATCCGTGGTCTCAACATTTTTAAACATCATCAACCAACTTAACAATGACTCGTAAAACCCTCCTGCTGGGCTTCGTTCTTTTGACAGCCTCAATCTTTAACTTATTAGCGCAACAACCTGCTGCTAATCAGTACAATAGCAATAATCGTTTTGAACAAATAGGTTCAATGTTGCCAACGCCAAATTCTTACCGTGCTGCTTCGGGCGCTCCTGGAAAAGACTATTGGCAAAACCGTGCTGACTATGACATCAAGGCAGAATTAGACGACCAAAACCAATCCATGACGGCTTCGGAGATGATTACCTACAAAAATGCTTCGCCCGATGAATTGCGTTATTTATGGGTGCAATTAGACCAAAATAATTTTAAAAAAGGCGGAATTGCTCAATTGACTTCCACTTCTTCATTGAACGATAAAGGAACAACTTTTGGTCGTTTAGCAAATACTGCGGGTGTACTTGCCACGAAAGAATACGGTTATAATATTTTGGCGGTAAAAGATAAAATGGGCAATCCATTAAAATTTACCATCAATGAAACCATGATGCGAGTTGATTTGCCAACGCCCATGAAAACGGGTACAAGCTTTTCATTTTCAGTTGATTGGAGTTTTAATATTGTGGATGCTCTTGCTACTCGGGCAAGAAGTGGCTATGAATTTTTTCCGAAAGATGGTAATTATTTATACGAACTTGCACAGTGGTTTCCACGTATGTGCGTGTATGATGACGTGAACGGCTGGCAACACAAACAGTTTTTGGGTCAGGGCGAATTTACGGTTCCTTTTGGGGATTATAAAGTGTCAATCACAGTACCAAATGATTTTGTGGTTATGGGAACGGGTGAATTGCAAAATGCCTCTCAAGTACTTTCTGCGGCGCAAATGAAACGTATGGAAAGTGCAAAAACTGCCACTCGCCCCGTGATGATTGTTAATCAAGAAGAAGCAACGGCCTCTGAAAAAGCGAAGCCAACAGGTAAAAAAACGTGGAATTTTGCGGCTCAAAACGTCAGAGATTTTGCTTTTGCAGGTTCTCGTAAATTCCTGTGGGATGCCATGCAAGTGGAAGTTGAAGGTAAAAAAGTGTGGGCGATGTCGGCATTTCCAAAAGAAGCGATGCCACTTTGGGGTAAATATTCGACTATGTTAGTAGCTCATACTTTACGTTCGTATTCAAAACACACCATTGCGTATCCGTATCCAGTAGCGCAGTCGGTTCATGGGCCTGTGGGTGGCATGGAATATCCGATGATTTCGTTCAATGGAGCAAGACCAGAAGAAGATGGAACGTATTCAGAAGGTACTAAAAATTTCTTGATTGGTGTAGTTATCCACGAAGTTGGACATAATTTCTTCCCAATGATTATTAATTCAGACGAAAGACAATGGTCTTGGATGGATGAAGGTTTGAATACTTTTTGTGAGGAACTTGCTGAAAAAGAGTGGGATAGAGATTTTGATACTCGTGGTACACCACAAGCAATTGTGGGTTATATGAGTACGGATAAAACCCAACAAATGCCCATTATGTCAAGTTCAGATAACATTATGGCGTTTGGACCAAATGCGTACTCAAAACCTGCGGCGGCTTTGACAGCTCTTCGTGAAACCGTGATGGGACGTGAATTATTTGACCATGCTTTCAAGGAATATGCTCGTCGTTGGGCTTTCAAACACCCAACACCACAAGATTTTTTCCGCACCATGGAAGATGCTTCGGGCGTGGATTTAGACTGGTTTTGGAAAGGTTGGTTCTACGGGGTTGAGCCTGTGGATTTATCGTTGGATAACGTAGAATGGTTCGGAATTGACAACGCTACGCCAATAGCCAAAAACGAAAAAGCAAGAGCCGAAGCAGATGCTAAGCGTCAGACAATGAGCAATATCCGTAATAAAAAGGATATTCCAAAAACAGTGGTAGAAGAGAATCCAGACATGAAAGATTTTTATAACACGTATGATAAATTTGCGACTTCCGAATCCGACAAAAAGCGTTTCGACCAAACAATGGCGGGCTTGGCAGAAGACGAAAAGAAGTTAGTAGATTCAAACAAAAATTTCTACGTATTGAACATCAAAAATACGGGAGGTTTGGTAAGTCCAGTGATTGTGAAAATGAATTTTGAAGACGGAACGGACGAAGTAATAAGAATCCCAGCGGAGATTTGGCGTTTAAATGATAAAGAAATCAAGAAGGTAATTCCAACGGATAAGAAGGTTGTAAAATGGACATTAGACCCATTTTTCGAGACGGCAGATATTGACACAAAAACTAATGTTTTCCCACGTGAACCAGAGCAACCAACTCGTTTTCAAGTATTTAAACAAACTCGCCCAGCGCA
>NZ_CBABQS010000092.1:0-16094 GCF_964672035.1 Arcicella sp. | reverse complement strand
CATCTTTTTCTTTTTGTCTTGATACAAAAAGAAACAAAAAAATCAAGAAATTCCGAAACTCGCTGCGCTCAAACAGCGGAATTTCGGGCCGGACTCCCAAAGAGCTCGAAATTTCAAGAAGATTCAGTCAAACGATAGCATACATATTTCTTTTTGTCTCATTCAATGCTCAATCGGCTGATTTTGAAGTGTTTTTTCCGCATCTTATTCGGGTGGAAGGGACGTTTTTTACGGTCACACAATATGATGCGGGTGGGGCAACCAAGTTTGGCGTAACCTACGCTGTTTATCAGACTTGGTGTAGTGGTAAACTCATCGAAGTTGCTCCCTGTGATAAGGATTCGGACGGTAAAATTACGACTAATGATTTACGGCTGACGGTTTTGCGGGATGTTAAACCACTTTATAAATCGCAGTATTGGGACGTTTGCAAAGGCGATTTAATTGAGAAGCAGGCGGTTGCGGAGTTGTTTACCGATATGGTTGTGCATTGTGGAACGGGTTACAATCAGCAACATATTAAGGCTTTACAAAAAATTGTTGGCGTTCATCAGGATGGCAAAATTGGACCTAAAACATTGAGAGCCATTAATCTGGGGAATTCCTCGAAAATATACGCTGACTTATCAAAATATCGGAAGTCATTTTACAAGAAACTCACACTTAAAAAACGAAGTCAAAGGAAGTTTTTGAAGGGTTGGTACGAACGATTATTAATACTTAAACAAATTCATTACTCACATGAAAAAGTTACAAAACTTTCTCCCCTTGGCTTTTCTGGGGTTGTGCCTTTGGATAGCAACCTCGTGTATGGATGCTACCGACAAACAACCCAGCAACACGGATTCATTGGTCACCAAAATCGTTGGCAATCCCGTTTCTGACACTGCCCAAATTCGTTTTTCTGAGGTAGAGAAAGCGGTATCGAGTGCTGATTCTCTCAGTCGCTTAATTGCTGATTACCAACGAATTGAAAGTACCCAGAATGGTGTTTGTGA
This sequence comes from Arcicella sp., assembly GCF_964672035.1. Taxonomy (NCBI): domain Bacteria; kingdom Pseudomonadati; phylum Bacteroidota; class Cytophagia; order Cytophagales; family Flectobacillaceae; genus Arcicella; species Arcicella sp. The sequence goes on along the minus strand of NZ_CBABQS010000092.1, from coordinate 15,096 downwards.
TACTTGCGTGACGGGTTATGCTTCGGCTTTGATTGAATACCGTACGATTTCCAAGGAGTTGAGCGACCGAACGCACGAATTGAAACTTCACGTAGATGAAGTCAAATTGCTGAATAGTAAGGCTTTTGCGCTGGTAAATGAGTTCCAAAGGCAATCAGGTGAATTAGAGAACATCGTTTCGTTACGGGCAAATCTTATTCAGGAAAATCAAAAGCAGTTGGCTGAGTTGCGGCAGCGAAAAAGTGATTTGGCTGTTTATAAGGCACGATATTAATTTTTTATAATCCTTAATTGTTTCAATTTATATTATAATCCGATGCAATCATCCAATCCAAATGACATGAATATTGTGGAGCGTGTTGTGGCTCCTTGTCCACCATTTTTTAAGAAATTGCGTAACATTGGCTTGATTTTAGGTGGCGTTTCGGCCGCAATTTTGACGGGTGGCATTGCGCTTCCTGCCGTGGTTATTTCAATTGCTGGCTATTTGGCCATTGCTTCGGCGGTTGCAGTTACGGTGAGCCAATGTACAGTTGATTCTGATACTTCTTTTGATGTGAAGTGATTAGGCTTAAACAATGAAAAGCCCCTCTGATTTTGTTGGAGGGGCTTCTGTTTTGTGTTAGGATTGAAAATCCTTTTTATCTGTGATTCGAGATTGAAATCTCGAATAGCGTGAATATATTAGCCATAAGTCAAAATTATTGTTGAATTGTCATTAATTGTCATGGGTTGTTCAATTTGTAGCCGACAGTTTAGGTTTTGTGTCAAGCTGGGAATTTGGAAAACCTTAGCCCCAAAAATAGGACTAAAGATAAAATGAAATACAATACTTAAACCTGTATTCTTCAGTTCCATAAAGCCAGACCTATGTTGATGTCATTATTTTTCACCTTTAGGTTTTTTTTTAATAGTCTTATCTAATGCAGCAGGTGAAGGAATATTTGAAGTTTTCGGGATAAATGGAGAATCAGTTATTTGCTGAGACGTCAGTACAGATTGATAACCAGTTGGAGGCGTAATTTTTTGCAGATTTAGAAATGTTTCTAAATTCAAACCTCCTATACTATTTTGTAAAATTGAATTAGACTTAAGATAGTCAGAACTGCCTAACCCACTACCTAACCAATAAGGTATAGAGCCTACTTTTTGACTTTTTAAACGCTCCAAATCACTTTTCACCTCTTTTAATTCTTTATCGTTCAATTGTAATTTGTCTAATTTTTCTTCAAGATCTAAGATAATTTGTGTCTTTTCATCAATTTGCTCTTTAAATTGATCTTCCTTCCCCGACAATTCTTTTTTAAGAAATTTAATGTATGACCCCATCTCGTCCGCACTACCTGCAAGCCTATTAAGAATAAGTATGAATTGAAAAAATATGACGTTATCTAAATCATACGGGTAACGAATTGTATGGTCAATCTCTGCCCATGCTTCTTCAAATATGGTTCTCACCTGTATTTCAGCATAAAACTTTTGCTTCGCTGGCTGTGTTTCAATTAAATAATGAACAGAACGATAACCATATTTATGTTCTTTGATATCACAATCTTTTTGAGTAAAAAAATCAATCCATTCTGGAGAGTCGCCCTTCCGATAATTTGCGACAGGTTTTTCTTTTAAATTCCATAATCTCCTTATGTAATCATTAATTGTTTCCCAATCATCTTTGTAAAGATGTAAAGCCCTTAATCCAATAAGGTCTGTTACATTCTCTTTGTAATTCTTCAGTGTGATATTAGATTTTATATCTTCAATTTTCTTGCGAATTATTTTTTCGATTAAATGTTCAGGGTCTTTAATTCTATACCTTACGGAATGGACATTCTCTGCTTTCATTAAGGAGTTGAATAAGAAAATTGCAGAATGCTCAAGCTCTTCTTTAAAAATCATATAGTCATTGTAAATATCTTCCAAGCTTTTCCATTGAAGTCCTGTCTTCGTATAAGCTATTTCATCTATGTTATATTTTTCACAAAAGTCTTTTTGATTCGTTAGCATAATATGTTAATTAAAGATTTAAAAGCAATATTAATGATTTGAATTGGTAGGTTTTAGCGTAGAATTACCTGATTTTTGATAGAAAGTGATTTATTTTGTGATAACCTAAAAGTCGCAGTTTTTAGGCTGTGACTTTGGAATGAATGTTTTAAACTTCTTTACTTTCTGGTTTTTTCTTTTCTGACAAAAGGTCGCTGATTATTATTCAACGACCTTTTAAAATTATGCTATTATGTATCGGTAGGCTTTTTCGTCTGGTTCTATGCCCCAAAAACTTTTATTTATTGTGTTGGCAATGCCTTTAAAAACTACCTCCATTCCGTCGTCTTCGTCTTCTCCTTCAAATTTATCTCCTTCATCTTCCATTCTATCATTGTTGAATTCCGTCATGTATCGGATAGTTTCTTGATTTTTAGAAACGTCTAACTCAAAAACCATGGCGGTTTCGGATGCCATAAATGATGCTATTTGTCGGTCAATCGATAATTGATTAAGATTTAATTGAATAGGTTCTGGGAAAAAAGCAATCGTGCAGTCTTCTGAGAAGTAAATGTCGCAAGCATCGTCTGGTTTGTGGCTGGACATAGCGTTTTCAAAATAGATTTCTTCTTTGAAAGTAAGTTTCATCTCAAGAATTTTCTCGACTTCTTCGATTTTGTCTTGGTAGTTTTTGTTAATGGCTATGCCAGTGAAGTTAAATCCCATTGTAGTAGTGTTGTATGGTTGGTTTGAATTAAATGTAAAATCTTATGAACTTCAATTTTATTACAGCGGATAATGCCTCTCATTTAAGTTTAAGCAACGATTTAACTGATATGTAATTATCTAACAACCAACCATTAATAGTTCTTGAGTAAGATATACAAATTACAAAATCAAAATTATTTAGGCTTATAGTACGCCCAGAGGTGCTGTGTTAAATTCCAAGCAAACTAAGAAAATATTTCATAAATTTGTTCCATCAAAAGCAGGAAAATAAGTCCATGCAGTTTAGGCGGAACAAAATTATATTTTGGTTCTGCCTAATTTTTTTTAGGCAGTTTTCTGAAAATAGTTTTCATCAAAAGCTTCATTTTTTTTGCAACTGGTATAAAATGCGTAAGGAGGGGTTATTTCGCCCGTTATGGGAAAAGGTACAATTAACGAGACAAGAATAAGATAAGTATTTTTTCAATAAAAAACACCCTTTGAAGGAGCAGTTTTTTATTGATGATTAGGTTTTGGAAATTCAAGTTCAAATTGCCAATTCAATGCTTGAAGTTTGGCTCTCAATTCATTTAATTTATTAATTATATCTTCAAAAGTTGGTTTATTCTCTTCGTAAATCATGTCTTCTTTCATCTTTACATAATCGGATTTCCAATCGTCTATTATTTCCGTTGGTGGGATAGGGTTTAGCGTTTTAGGATTGTGGCTATTGTAATCTACCCCGCCAACTTTGGAAAATTTGTGGCGATGGGTTACGATGGTTTCGTACAATTCTTTATCGCTGATGGCTCTTTGGGCTACGCCTGATTTGATGAGATGATACACATCGTACAAATGACGGCTCAATCTATCCACTCGCATTTTTTCTGCTTGGCGATGAAATTCTTCGTGAAGCAAAAATATTTTCTCTAAAAAGGTGCGTTCGGGATTTACGGTTGGAACTTCAAAGAGTGGTTCGGCAAAATCGCTGTCTTTGAATACTTCATCGACCAATGAACCAAAAGTTTGCCCAGAAAAGGGTCCTCTCAATGACCTACAACCAATCTCTATCTGAACCCGAGGCAACATATATTTTGAGGGTTGATTGATAAGGTTGGGATAATAGATTTCAATAATCCTTGGGTCTTGGTCACTGTCCGTTGCTTCTATCACCATAAACTGAAGGTCGGTGAAGCCTCTTTTTTGGAACTCGTTTTGCAATTCATCGAAGAATGTGATAGTTGTATAATCCCCAGCTTCTTTTCGCAACTTGGTTATTTTTGTTTTTGATAGTATGCCTTGATAGCCTTCAAAAAACTCCTTGTCGATAGCCAAATCAATATCTTCGGAAAACCGATGAATCAATTTCCAAGCCTTACTCAAGGAAGTACCGCCCTTGAATACAAGATGTTTGGCAATATCCATTTGAAAGATGATTTGAAGTGTGCGACTTACCCACCAGTCTTTTTCTACGGCAAAGGGTGTCATGCCTTTTTCACCAGCTATCGCTTTAAAAATGGCTTCTTTCTCTGTTTTATCGGTGGTATAAAAATCAATTATCGCCATTATTGAGTGCTTTGTTCATTATTTTTTGAACCCATACCGGTGCCAAGCCGATATCATGCTTCAAGTCTTTTTCGTCTTCCTTTTTTAGCAAGGCTATAATTTTCTTTTCTTCTTTTTCGCTTACTTTGCCATTGCCGATTTCCTTTAATGCTTGAATAGCTAATCGGCTAATTTTACCTTTTGTTAATAGGTTTTTGGGGGTAGTCTTTTTAAACTTGATAGTGCGTTTACCCACTTTTATGAGCCGAGGCGAACCATCGGTCAGCATCACAATATTCATGGGTACTTGGGTACTCAAGCCCAGCGCATTTAAGGCATAACTTCCCGTTGGAAGGGTTCTTATACGGTCTCTTTTGGCAATAGCTTCTGCTACTTCTTCAGCGGTGGGTATTAAAGTTCCTATGAGTTTACTCACTTTTGGTCTTACATAGATACCTTGTGCCACCCGAACAATCTTCTGCTTATCTTCCAAACGATCTAAGGCTTTTCGAATGGCAGATGAGGTGCCGTAAGACAGATAGTCGTCTGGCAATAACAAAGAACCCTTTGGTTTGCTTTTAATTGACCTTTCTATTTGTTTCTCAATGCTTTGCATTTTTTTATACTCTTTATTTTTGTCACAAATTTAATAAAGATTTGTGACAAAAATTAATTTCTAATATGCAGATTTTAGTAAGCAGTAACCCTACTATTTCTCGCCAAGTTTAAAATCATACCCTACAAGTTTTCCAAGTTCTATAAATTGCTTTTCAGTCAAGATTTTTGGCGTTTGAGTCATCGGGATTCTTCCAAAAATGTAATCAAAATCAATTTCTAAAATTTGTGTTGGATTATTAACATCCAAATACAAGGGTTTCGTTTTTATAAAACATGGCCAAGTTTTTGATTTTTTCAAATAATTTTCATTCCAAATTCTTAATCTTCTTCGTCCAATTTCTACTCTCTTTTCGTGGGTCTTTAATAAATATTCTTTTAATGTAAGAATACCTTTGAAATCTCCTGCTGTTTTGTCAAAATCACAAGGCCTGTTTTCTGTTATCATGCAGTTGCTTGGAACTGGCAAATCCTCTCGCAAATATGCTAATTCTCCTAATTCGTGTGTCGCAAAAACTTCTTGTACTTGCAAAATAGCTACGAGATGATGTCCTTGTTTATAAGGTTGAGATTGTCCGCCAATTGTCATATAAACAATAATGTCATCTTTGCATAGATGAGGAGCAAAACTACCTTGCCTACATAAAGCAGAAATAGAGGGAAAAGGATTCTGGAAATCGGGTTCTCTTCTACATGATGCGTCAATAAAAGGAGGTAATTTATATTTCTCAATTGCTGCTAAACCAAGCGGTGTAGAACATAACGGTCGGAATGAATTAAGTTTTATTTTTCCAAAAATCGGAATTATTGTCTGTTCCATAGTATCATTCAAGATATTAGCTAATGTTTAGTTATTGCCAATAGTGAGGTATTTGAAAACATCTTTTTTTGGATTTACCCTTATTTTATCAAGTTCGTCACCTGGTTTTATGACCATTGGATGTTTAATCAAATAATTCCACCACTTGTTTATTTAAATGTTCGATATGGGGTATGGATGTTTTACCCTCTATTTGATACAAATCTCTATTAATTTCAATCATAATTGAGAAGACTCTTGAATCATTTTCATATTTCTTGGGAACAATCGTTCCGCTGTATCGGAAATTGATTGCTACCTTAGCACCAGATTGTTTATAAAAATTATTAACTCTATTTAACAACCAGTCTGGGGTATGGGTCTTGGATATTCCGATACAAATATCTGGTCGTACACCAAATTGAGTCAAATCTGATTCAAATGGGGTATTGGTGAATGAATGGCAATCAATAATGGTGGCAAAGCCAACCGCATCAATCCGCTCTTCAATCATTTGTTCCAGTTTTTGATGATGTTTTACATAATACTCCTCATATATTTTTTGCTTAATGCCATCAATATCTTTACGTAATAAATCACCGTTATCGCAATGGGTGTAGAAGAACCCTCGACCCGATTTAAACATCTCTTCCTCGTCATCGGGTAGCCGCTCCACATCACAAAATACCCGACTGAATGGCGTAACTAATCTTTCAGTGTTCGGTACATTGAATATTAAGTCGGTATCGAAATCGGTCAGCAGGTTTATTTGAGATTGAATCAAACTTTCCTCAAATCCCGTGGTAAATGGAATGTGTACGCTCGAATGAGGGATGTGAAAAATTAGAGATTCTGTAAATATACCTCTTTGAAAATTTGTCATAGTTATTTATGCTGTTTGTTTTTTGGGGGAGAACTTTGATTATCCATTTCTATGATATTGCCAGTTTAAATCTCGTTGTGGTAGTAGTGTTGTATGGTGGTGCCCAGAGGGCTTTTGATAAAAGTAACTCGGCAAGATCCGAGCTACTTCGGGGTCGGCTCTCAAGATTGCTTTCGCAAGAGGGCTGGCGAGGACACCAGCCCAGGAAACGGCTATTCGTCTCCGTTTATGGTATCCATTATTTCTTTAAAACTGTTTAGGCCTGCTTCTATGTTTTCAATGATTTCGTTTGCCAAAACATCTGGGTCGGGCAAGTTGTCTAAGTCGGTTAAACTTTTGTCCTTTATCCAAAATATGTCCAAGTTGGTTTTGTCTCGTTCTATGATTTCGGAATAAGCAAATTTTTTCCATCTGCCCTCAGGATTTTCTTCGCTCCAAGTTTCGGTTCTTTTGTTTCTGTTTTCTGGATTATACAGTTTTATAAAGTCCAGTAAATGTTCCATTGACAAAGGATTTTTCTTTAGCGTATGGCTTATGTTACTACGGTAATCATAAATCCAAACGTCTTTTGTCCAAGGGGCTTTGGAAGCAGGTTTGTTGTCGAAAAACAATACATTGGCTTTTACACCTTGTGCATAAAATATACCTGTTGGCAACCGTAAAATGGTGTGTAGTTCAGTTGTTTTCATCAACTCCTTTCTAACCGTTTCGCCTGCTCCACCTTCAAACAACACATTGTCGGGCAACACAACGGCTGCTTCGCCTGTGAGTTTTAGAAGGGTTTTTATGTGTTGCATAAAGTTCAGTTGTTTGTTGGCGGTGGTTGCCACAAAGTCCTGACGATTGATCATATAATCTTGCTTTTCTTGTTTGCCTTCTTCGTTGGTAATGGTCATACTGCTTTTTTTACCAAAAGGCGGATTGGCTAATACATAATCGTAACGCTTACCATTGTCCGAAACCAAAGCATCTGCTGAAGAAATCAGGGTTTCTCCGTCTATTTCGCCAATGTTGTGCAAAAACATATTCATCAAACACATTCTGCGGGTGTTGGCTACAATCTCGTTACCGTAAAAAGTTTCGTTTTTCAAAAACCTTGTTTCTTCTTGGTCTAAATTCTGCGTTTTAATAAAATCATAAGCTGCCAAAAAGAAACCACCTGTACCGCAAGCAGGGTCGATAATGGTTTTCATGGGTTTAGGACGAAGACAAGCTACCATTGTTTTGATTAAGGATCGAGGCGTAAAATATTGCCCTGCACCGCTTTTGGTGTCTTCGGCATTTTTCTCTAAAAGACCTTCGTAAATTTTTCCTTTTATATCCGTACCCATCAAGCTCCATTGTTCTTTGTCAATCATATCAATGATTTTTAAGAGTTTGGATGGGTCTTGAATTTTATTTTGGCTTTTTACAAATATTTGCCCGAGCGTACCATTTTCGCTGCCTAAACTGCGAAGCATTTGGTTGTAAAATGTTTCTAATTCCAATCCTCTTTTTTGCGAAAGGGTTTGCCAGTCGCAGGTTTCTCCATTTGGGTCTTCTTCGCCCTGAGCGTTTTTTAGTTTTGGAAATGGTAAACCTTTATTATACGGTGGTTTATTTAGTTCATCAGCCATTTTGAGGAAAAGCAAATAGGTGATTTGCTCCAGATAATCACCATAACCAACGCCATCATCACGAAGGACGTTGGCGAAATTCCACACTTTTGATACAATTGCACTTTCTGACATGTTATTCTTTTATAAAATTAAAAAACTGATTAAGCGATTGTTGTAATACCTCTTTGGGTATTAACTCACGCTCGTATTTTGCTATCATGGTTGGGCTTAAACTTCTGTTGAGTGCATAGCGAACTATTTCTCTATTGGTTTCTTTGCATAGTAAAATTCCGATAGAAGGATTTTCGTTGCTTCGTTTTACATCGTTGTCTAAGGCCTCTAAATAAAATTCTAATTGACCCATAAAGGCGGGTTCAAACTCGGTTGTTTTCAGTTCTATGGCTACCAAACATTGTAATGCTCTGTGAAAAAAAAGCAAATCAATTTTAAACGTTTTGCCGCCTACTTGAATCGGATATTCTTGCCCAATAAAAAGGAAGTCTTTTCCTAATTCCAACACAAAATCTTTCATATTGGTAAGAATTTCGTTTTGTAAACGCTTCTCACTATGTTTTTGTGGTAAGCCCAAAAAGTCGAGGTAGGCTACATCTTTAAACAAATAATTGGATTGAGGATAGGCAGTTTCCATGCCTTTTGATTGATTGCTTTCTGCTTTTAGTACATGAGCGTAGGCATTGGTTTTGATGGCTCGCTTTAGTTCCTTTCCTTCAAAGCGTTCTCTTTTGGCATAAAGGATATAAAACAACTTTTCTTCGAGTAATTTACACGAATTAAGTATTTCTACGTGGTTTGTCCAGTTTATTAAACTTAGTATTTTGGGGAATTTTTTTACGCTCTTCAATTGTCCAGTTTGAAACTGGACAATTTCATTTGCTTGATTATCAAAGTCTTGAATTTGTGCAGTTTCTGTCTGTACAAATTCAAGACTTTGTGTAAGCTGCATAAATTGAGGCGAAGAATAGGCTTCAAAAAAAGAAACCATATTGTATATACTACTGCGGCTATACCCTTTTAGGCTTGGGTCTTTGGTGCGTAAATACTCGGAAAGTTGCGTAACAACTTTACTGCCCCACTCGCTGGCCTTTAATTTTTCGGATACATACTGTCCTACATTCCAACAAATAAGCAAACTTTCATTATTTACGACTTTTAAGGCACGGGTTCGGTGCAAATCAATGATCGCATGAACTTGCTCAAAATGAGTTTCTATCGGACTATTTGTGATGTCTAATGGCTTCATTTCTTGCTTTTCTTTTTAATGCTTGGTTTCTTCTTCTCTTGTGCTGCTGCCAATTTCTCGGCTTGTATTTTTTTGAGCAATTCGCTGGCAGGTTCATAATCTGCTGCCGTTTTGCAAAGTTCTATTTCTGCTTGGCTCAATAGTTTGCCTTCAAATGCTTTTTTGAGAATGCTTTGGCGAAGGGCTTCGGCTTTTATTATGCTTTCGGTTATGCTTTGTTCCACTTTATCGCAAACGGATAAACGAAATTCTATTTCTTGAACGATTTGGGTTTGTTCTTCCAATGAACAAAGAGGAAAATCGAATTCCATTATTCTACTTTGATTCAAAGCTTTTTGATTATTTCCTGAACCTACTCTTCTGTTTTTTTCATATTTCAAAAACAAATAATGGTACAAAAATTTTGGTTCAAACCCCACTTCTGATACTCTTATTGCAGCAGTATTTTGATTATGACAAGCTTCTATTTCTAATATTGCTGCTTGACCTCTTGTTTTCCCTTCTCCAATCATAGCAAGCATAACAGTGCCTTTTGGATGAACAGTTGTTGATGTGTTTAGTAATCCGCTTTCTGTTATTTTTTCTTTAGTTGCATAAATAGAATTAAATGCAACCTCACCACTACTTACCCAATTAATATTTCCATCAACCCAAAAGCTATTATTCTTTCTACTTGGAGTTGAACCTATAAATACTTGAAAAATATTTCCCAACTTAACCCAGTTCCAATTTTCAGGTAGCACATTAAAATCATATTTTTCAAGTTCGGTAAAAGCTTCAACATCTTTCCAAACTTTTGGCTTAATTGGCTTCTTTCCTATTTGCTTATTTTTCTCCCAAACCTTAACCGCTTTTTTCCAATTTTCCATTTGTTGGTTGTAGTGGTTTTGGCGTTCTTCTTTTATTTGCTTTAAAAGTTCTTCGGCTGTGGGTAGGTTGGTTTGTTTTTCTCGCCATTCTTTGGTGAGTTCGCCCTCAAACGCCTTTTTTAAAACCGCTTGGCGGTATATTTTTAATTGCTCTTGTGCTTTTTTAAAATTTGCTATGCCGTTGTCTAAATCGGAAAACAGGGCTTCGATTTTGGAAACTATGACTCGTTGAATGGGTAGGGGGGCGAGTTTAACAGGCATTCTTTTCAATGCTCCTTGTGTTAATTTTAATCTCGTTGTTCCTGTTACATAATCTCTATATTGAAATTGATTTAGGAAGTGAAGTAAAAAAGCATCATTGAAATGTGATTTAAGAATATGGGCGTGATTATTTACCCAGGTTTTTCCTGTGATTTTATATGCCACATCTTTTGTGAAATCCAAAAACGGTGCTGCATCTTCACCTAATAAAACATAATCACCATCAGTTAGAAAATCATCAATGTAACCAACCTGCCCAGTTGCTCCATAATAAGGAAATAAATTACTTTTATCTTTTCCTTTAATTCGTTCATTCCTTTCTGTTGAATTTATTGGTTTTCTCAAATTATCGAGAACCTCACAAACTTCATCCAAAGTACATTCTATCCAATCTTCTCTCATTATGCTGCTAATGCCTCGTTAAGTTCGTTAATAATATTGTTCATTTCAGCACCAAAAAGTTGGTACATTCTGCCTCGTCCGCCTTTTTCGTCAAATGGGGTATAGTCGAGGTCTTCCAGTTCTATGTGGTACGAATTTACTACGTGATTTTTGAGTTCACGCAGCCAGTCCATTTGTTCGGAGGTAAAACGGTTGTGTTGTCCTGCATTTTGTTTAAAAATCCAGTTTTTAAAATTGTCGTCAATCGTTTTGTCAAAAGGTTTTAGTTCGCTATCAATGCCACAAGCCCTGCGAATTAGCGACACCAAAGCGGTAAGTTCATCAATGGGTTGTTTGCTTTTTACTTCTTCCAATTGGCTGTATGCGGCCCACACAAAATCGGGGGCAAAGTTTGGCTTGTCCAATTTTAGTTTTTCAAACACTTCTTTTATCATTTTAAAAGTAATGTTTCTGCGGTTGTAGGGTTGTTTGTAAAAAATAGTGAGGGCTTTTATTTCATCTTGGTTGGCTAAGAGATATTCGCTAAAATCTTTTACAATTGCTGTGGCTTTGTCTACCGAAGTAGTGTCCCATTCGGCTTTGGTTACTTTGTCAATATTGTGGCTGTCGATAATTTGCTCGTGTTCCTGCCGCACTTTTTCAATGTAGTCGTTTAGTTTGCCGTTAAAAGTAGCCGTTGCGGTATTTATCAGTTCTTTTTGAGCCTGTTGTTTGGCTTGCTCTATGATGGCGGGCGTGCGGTCTTGCTCAGGAATGGCTTCAATAATTGATTTTGCCTTTTGATCAATTTGGTCTTGGTCAAAAGCCGACAATAGTTCTTTTGAAATTTGCTTCAAGTTTTTGCCTTTAGAAAATTCAAGCAATTTTTCTTTTTCCTTGTCGGTAATTTCTTTTTCTAAACGGATAAGTCGATTAGCCAATGAAAGAAATAAATCTTCTTCGGCAACGCCCATTGTCACGGCTCCCAATAAGTCTTTTAAACTAACGGTTGGTTTACGTTCCAATGGTCGGCTGTCGGTTTTCTTTGATTTGGTTACTCCTACGGCATCTACAATAATAAAATGCGTTTTGGCTTTGGCGGTTTTAGAAACCATTTGCAAAGCATCTTTGCTGATGGTTCGTGTGCCTCTGCCTTTCATTTGCTCAAAGTAATTTACACTTTTTACATCACGCATAAAGAGCAACACTTCCAAGGGTTTTACGTCCGTACCCGTGGCAATCATATCAACCGTAACTGCAATACGTGGATAGTATGAATTGCGGAAACGGTTTAATACCGATTTTGTATCTTCTTCCGATTTGTAGGTTAGTTTTTTGCAGAAATCATCACCTTCGTCAAACTCGTCTCGAATAATTTTTATAATGTCGTCTGCGTGGCTATCGGTTTTGGCAAATACCAATGTTTTAGGCACTTCATACTCTCCGTTTTCATCTTTTCTGTTTGGGAAAATCTCCGTTTCCAATGCCTTTTTATATTGGCGAATGATATTGCGAATTTGACTTGGATTGACTACCTTTTTATCCAAATCGTTTTTTAGGTATTCGGTGTCTTCGTCTTCTTGTGTCCAACGATTTTTTCTGGTGAGTTTGTCTCGTCTGTCCACAAACCAACCTGCTTTTACAACGCTTCCTTTTTGGGAAATTTCGGTTTCGATGTTGTACACATCATAAGGCACATTTACGCCATCAATTACCGATTCTTCGTAAGTGTATTCACTCACTACATTTTCTTCAAAAAAGCCAAACGTTCTTTTGTCGGGTGTAGCGGTTAAGCCAATCAGGAATGCATCAAAATAATCCAAAACTTGCTTCCAAAGATTATAAATAGAGCGGTGACACTCGTCAATGACGATAAAATCAAATTGTTCAATGGGAACTCTGGCGTTATAATCAACTGGGATAGCCTCTTTTTTATTTCGCTGTTGTTCCATCCAAGTTGATTCATTCGGGTTGGTATCTTCTGCACCTTCGTTCAGTTCTTCGCCTTTTAAAATGGCATACATCCGTTGAATGGTAGAAATACATACCTGACTATCAGAAGCGATATAACTTGAAGTTAATCGCTGCACATTATAAAACTCGGTGAATTTACGGTTGCTGTCGTTGGGTTGAAAAGCCATAAATTCCTGTTCAGCTTGTTCTCCCAGATTTTTGGTGTCCACCAAAAACAGAATGCGTTTGGCTTTGGCGTGTTCTAATAAACGATAAACAAAAGTTGCAGCCGTAAAAGTTTTGCCTGCACCCGTTGCCATTTGAATCAAGGCTTTAGGTTTGTTCTTTTTAAAAGAATGCTCCAAATTTTTAATCGCCTTAATTTGAGCAGGGCGAAGTCCTGTTTCATTTAAAGCAGGAATGTCTAAAAGCCTTGCTCGTAAACTTTTGTCTTTTTGTAACCATTCCGCCAATGTTTCGGGTTTGTAAAACCAAAAAATGTTTCTTCCTCTTGGTTTGGGATCTCGTTTATCTCTAAAACGTGTAATTGTTCCAGTGCTTTCAAACACAAAAGGCAGAGGGTCATTGTTTAGATATTTTAGTTTGGCGTTGGCATATTCTGAAGCCTGGTCTTCGGCAACGGTTAGTTTATGTCCTTCATCTTCTTTTTTTGCTTCAATAATTCCAACAGGTTTTTTGTCCACAAACAGCACATAGTCAGCAAAGCCCGAAGCTGCTTGATATTCTCTTACGGCAACGCCTCTGCTTGCTCCCAAGTCCACTTCGTTTTTAGATTGAACTGTCCAACCAGCTTCCACCAACATTTTGTCGATTTTGTCTCTTGCTATTTGTTCAGGATTTTGATTTTTGTCTGTACTCATCTTGTCTTCTGTCTAAGGTGCATTGGCAAAAATATCTTTATTGGTTTTTTGCGAAGGGTTGAGTTTGCGTAACGGTTTACTCGTTGTCCGTTTGAAGATTTGTTGGTAGGTTCCCTTTCCACATGATTTTTATATGAATATCTATTTTAATTGTGATTGATGACAGAAATACATTCTGTCTTTCATGATTTAGGTTGGGTATGATTCATTTAAGTATGACTTTTCTGGGTGTATCAAATTTTTGAAATGTTTATAGCCAAAACTATATAAAGTTTTCTGAAAATCCAATTTTCTACCAAACATTACGGTACGTTTAAATTTTAGGTTTTAAAAAGGTTAGAAAGGCCTTCTGTTTATATTTTACCAAATAAGTAATTATGCCGTAAAGATTTAAAGCACAATATTAAGGAATTGAATACGTGGTTTTTAGCGTAGAATTACCTGATTTTTGGTAGGAAGTGATTTATTTTAGCGTGGTATAAAAAAAGTCACAGATTTAGGCTGTGACTTTTGGAGGAATGGTTTTAAGCTGCTTTACTTTCTGGTTTTTTCTTCTCTGACAGTTTTTTGACTGGCGTTGGCGTTGGGGTGTCGAATACGCCTACCTGCGTGCCTTGGGATTTGAATTTGCCGTTGATGTATTCGATGGCTTCTGCTTTGGCCATGTCCACTGATTCGATTAGGTGTTCAATGTAATCGTAATCGGATATTTCGACGTCGAAGTTGATGAATGGGGTGGTGAATTTTACGGTTCTGCCGTCTTGTAACTTGCGGTGTCCCACAATGATGACTCCGAAATTATCGCCTGACTTTTTGACTTCAAATCCCGTGACTTCAAAGCCTTCCATTTCTTGTAAGTTAGTGATTCCCTCGAATGATTGGGTTTTTGACACTTTTACGGCTTCGGTAATTAAGGCAAAGTGAGGTTTTAAATTATCCAGCGATGCTTTTAATTCATCGTGGATATTGAAAGGAAATGTTCGTTTGGTGGTGACTGGCATGGTGATGCCTTGTCGGGATTCTTCTTTGGCGTAGGCAATGGTTACGAATTTCTCGCCTACGTCTACTTTTTTGATGTTGATTTCTGGCATTGGATTGGTTATTTGAAATGTGAATAAATGACTACTGTTAAAATTTGTGATATTAAACTTGCGACTATTCCAATGGCTACTCCTTTGGCAAAGTCTTCAATAGATATTATTTTCATTGTGTAAATTCTGGGCTAAATTCCTTGTCGAAACGTTCTAATGGAAATATTCTCACTTGGTCGGGTGTGATGTCCATGCAAAAAATAACCGTTGGCACTGCCATTGAATCAATGTAAAAGTTTGAATTTCTCGTAATTACGGTGCATCGCTT
>NZ_CBABQS010000091.1:0-16361 GCF_964672035.1 Arcicella sp. | reverse complement strand
GCGTTTTTGGGGAGCTATCAACCTTGGATTTATATAAAAATTCCGTGATAAAAACTGTGTCAATGTGCTGGTGTTGAATTTCATTGCCTTGAAAATTTTAAATTTTTAATAATGATATGACGTTTTAACGATATATTCTGCAACTTAGTGCCACAAAAAAGTTATTTTTTTATAATTATTGTTAAACTATCATTAATCATAAATCTTATATAATTATTAAGATAATTTAATTTTTCTAAGATTGGTTTTTTAAGGTAATCTTAGGAGGTAATAATTTATACATTACGGGCGTAACCAAACGTGCCAGTAAAGTTGAACTTGTTATACCGCCAATTAACACGATTGCTAAGGGCGAATACAAATCTGAATATTCCAAAACTAAAGGAATCATCCCTCCAATTGCGGTAAATGAAGTCAACAAAATTGGAACAAATCGAACTTCGCCCGCTTGATGAATGGCCTCGTCGAGTTCCATACCTTCCTCCCGAAGTTGGTTGGTAAAATCGACTAAGAGAAGCGAGTTTTTGATTTCAATGCCAATCAAAGCAATAAAACCGATGATGGAGGTAAATCCTAAAGTTTCTCCTGCAATTAACAATCCTACAATTGCTCCAACAATCCCCAAAGGAATCACAGAAAGCACGATTAAGGTTGATTTGAAATTGCCAAACTCTAAAATTAGAATAGAAATCATCCCAAAGACAGTTATCAGGATGATTACCCCTATACCGCCAAATGATTTCTCGGCATTTTCGGCTTCACCCGCCACTTTGAACGAAAATCCTTGAGGAAATTTGAAATTAGTTAACTTTTTAACCAATTCTTGATTCACGACAGAGGTATTAAATCCCGATTTTAAAAATGCTGTAATCGTTACATACCTATCTTTATTGTAATGTCTAATCTGGGTTGGCGAAGTTTCAAATTTTATTTCAACCAATTGTTTCAACGGAATTGCCGTTCCCAAAATGTTGTTGACGTACAAATTAGAAAATACACCTAAATCTTGTTTTATATTGCTTCGGGGTATCGAAACATTAATATTATAGTCGTCAGTTTGTCCTTCTTCTCTGAAAGTGCCAACGTTTAAACCCACCAAACCCAAACGCACAACCCGATCTATATCCGAAATATTAACGCCCAAAAGTCCCGCTTTTTCACGATTAATAATTGTCTGAAAATCGGTTGGTTGTACTTTCAGTGGGTTTGCTACGTAAATTGTGCCTGGTTGGTCAGCCAAAACTTTTTCGATTTGGGCGGCTACGATTCTGAGGCTATCTAAATTATTTCCGAAAATTCTGTACGCTAAAGGTGCTTCCAAAGGTGGACCCTGTTCAAAATCTTTTACTTCAACTTTGGCGTTGGGATAATTCATAAATTTCTCCCGTAATTGATTAATGATTACCTTTTTATCACGGGTTTCCATGTCTTCCAACAAGACAAAAACTTGCCCTATATTTTCGGTTTCTGGCCCGCCAATAATGTTATAATATATTCTCGGATTACTCCTTCCAACGTTTGCGGCGATGTTCTTGATTTGTGGCACTTTTTTCAATTCTGTTTCCACAAAACGTACCACTTTATCGGTTGCTTGTAAGTTTGTACCCACGGGCGTACTTACGTTCACGAGGAACATCGGCTTTTCGGAAGTTGGGAAAAGCGAGAATCCTAAAAATAATTTTGCGATAAACATCACGCCAACAAATACGGCTATTGAAATAGTCAGCGTAATTTTTGGGTGTTTCAAACACCAAGTCATCAATTTTCCGTAAGTAGCCGAAATGATTTTTTTCATGCCCCGCAAGATGAAATTTCCTTCGGGATTTTCGTGATTTTTTAGTAAAACACTGGATAAAAAAGGCACAATGGTAAGAGCAACCAACATCGAAGCAAACACCGTTACGGATACTGCCATGGGTAAACTTCGGATGAATTTACCGGCGGCTTCGGGTAAATTGGCAACGGGTAAAAAAGCAAAAATCAAGAGAATTGTACAGCCAATAACGGCCAAACTAATTTGTTTGGTAGCATCGATGGCGGCTTGTTTTTTGGGAATGCCCATGCGCATAAATCGCTCGATATTTTCAACGACCACGATAGAATCATCCACCAAAATTCCCAGAGCCACAATCATTCCAACGATTGAAAGTTGATTTATGGAGAAACCTAAAGCATATAAAAGCGTCAATCCGATGGCGAGCGAAAGCGGAATCGAAATCATTACCACCAAACTCGCCCGTGAACCCAAAGGCAATAATGTGATAAGCACCAACAAAATAGCAATGCCAAAATCTTTGGCAAAACGTGCCAAACGCTTTTGGACGGACTCGGCTTGGTCGAATACTTTGACTAAATCGACCGACGGAGGAAGTGTGTTTTTGAATTCTTCGACCACCGGGTCGGCTTGTGAGCGTACTTTGATAATATTTTGCCCAAATTTCTGACAAGCCGTTACAAACACACTCCGGTGACCGTTGAGGCGGGTTTTGTGGGTTTCGTCTTCATAATCGTATTTGACCTCAGCAATGTCTCTGAGTAATACGATTTTTGTTCCGTTCGAGAAGATAATTGTATTTTTTATTTCATCAATATCTTTATAATTTCCTGAAGTTTTGACGTTAAATTTTTTGGAAGATAAATTAATTGAACCACCTGGGATATTGACATTTTCCGATTGAATTGCCCCCAATACCCGATTGAGCGGGATTTTATCTTGGGCTAATTTGCTTAAATTTAATTCTACGGAAATTTTCCGTTTCGGAAATCCCCACGATTTGATGTTTTTGAGCGCTGAAACTTTCTCCAACCGATTTTCTAAATCATCGGCATATTTTTCTAATTTATTGTAAGGCAAATTCTCAGAAACTAAGGCAAATTGGTAAATATTTACGCCATCGGGTTGGTATCTTTCGATGCGAACATCCAAAATTTCAGCGGGTAAATCCTTGCGAACGGCGTTCATTTCACGCACCACTTCTTGGTATTTTTCTTCGGGGTCAGAATCAAAATCGTATTCAACTTGGAAGATTGCGGCACCGTCCACGATGGTACTACGGACACGTTGCATATTGTCCAATTCATTGAGCCGTTTTTCAACGACATCCGCCACTAACTCTTCAACATCTTTAGGAGATGCACCTGGATAAATGACGGTTATGCCGTACTGGGGCGACGAAAACTCGGGGTCTTCGCCACGGGGCATATTCAATAAAGAGAAGATACCGATGGATAATATTCCCAAAAACACAACGAGGGTGAATTGGTAATTTTTTACTGAGAATTCAGAGATTTTCATCATGATTTTATTTTACAACTTTCACCTTACTGCCCTCAACCAAATAAGCCGAACCATCCGTTATGACCTGTGTAACTCCCACTAAACCACTGCCCACAAAAGCCCTCACATTATCAACACCCACTAATTTAATTGGCATTTTACGAGCCTTCCCATTATCAACTACATACACAAAAGCCTCATCACCATTGCCTTCCACAATGGCATCAATTGGAATAGAAGTGTGTTTTTGAATCATTGAAGGGGTAATTTGTGCATTTCCGAAAAGTCCAGTGGCCATTTTTTTGCCTTGCGTATTCAGCTTTAATTCAGCTTGATAAAGCCCTGAATTTACGTCTGCTCCTTGTGAAAGATTTGAGATTACAGCCGAGAAAGTTATTTCTGGAAAAGCGTCTAAATTTACGGTTGCACGGTCGCCTATGTGTAAACGAGTCCAATCTTTGTCAGCAATTCCCACTTTCATGGCCCAATCATTTGCTCCCGAAGCATTCATAAAAAAAACGGGCGTTCCCGGGCCTGCGAGTTCACCTTCGTTCATCAATTTTTTGACAATTACGCCATTTGCTGAAGAATAAATTTTGGAATAACCTTGATTATACGAAACAATTTCTAAGGATTGTTTTGCCACGCTGAGGGCAGTTGTGAGGTTCTGGACTTGTTCTAAAGTAGCAACAGAATCACGGTAAAGGTTGGTGACACGCTTTAAATCTCGTTCAGATTTTTGCACACTTTCAGAGGCTTGTTGCACTTGAGCATTGATTTCAGTAAGATTTAAAGTGGCCAATAATTGCCCTTTACGCACGTTTTGACCTTCTTTTACGTAAATTTTTTCGATGATTCCGCCCGTTTTGAATGACAAACGAGCCTCTTCCAATGAGGCAACCAAGCCTGAGACTTTCAAGGCTTCCGTAGAGTTTGCTTGAGAAACATCAACTAATTTTACCGCCACGATATCATCTTCAATCAAGGCTTTTTTAGATTCTTTTTTCTTTCCACAACTCATTAATAATGAAGTAATTAGGAAGAATAATATGGATATTTTTTTCATGTTTAAAGTATTTGTTATCGTTTATATTTTTGGACAAACCCGAAAGTTTGTGTTAATTATTTACTTATATTTGTTTAAAATTTATGCTAAAATGAGCGACCGTATGTTACAATCAAAAATCAATTTGCTTCAATCGGATGAATTGAAGCGTGATTTATCGCTTTACCTTGATTTTCTATTGACAAAGCAATTTGAAAAACCAATGGAGAAAAAGCGTGTACCTATTTTCGGTTCTGCCAAAGGGACTTTCAAAATGTCCAAAGATTTTAATGAGCCATTAGACGACTTCAAAGAATATATGCCATGAATTTATTGCTTGACACGCACACACTTATTTGGTTTTTAGAAGGTGATTCTCAATTAAGCCTAACTGCAAAATCCGAAATTTCAAATCCCGATAACACCTGTTTTATTAGCCAAGCAACTTTATGGGAAATGGCTATTAAATTGAGTCTTGGGAAATTAGAAATAAATACTTCATATCAAGATTTACCAAAACTTATGTGGGAAAATGGAATCGAAATATTAGCTGTTGAATTTGAACATTTTGAGTATCTAATTAATCTTCCTTTTCATCATAAAGACCCATTCGACCGTATCATTATTACTCAATCAATTATCGAAAAAATGCCTTTGATTTCAATTGATGGTTGTTTTAAAGATTATTCAATCAATTTAATTTGGGAATAATTTACAGTTTTTAACTTGAGCTATTTCAATTCAAAATTCGCCTTTGCTCGCTCCAATTCTACCCATTTTATCCACACATCATACAGCGAAATAGATTGTTGTAATTGAGCAGTAGTTATCTGGGTTTGGGCATCTAACAACTCAATAAAGTTCAAATTTCCTTCTTTGTATCTCCGAAACATATCACGGTAATATCGTTCGGCTGTACTGACTTGCGAAGCCTTCGATTCGTAAATTTCTTTGGCAGAATTTAAGGAGTTTTTGGCTAACTCAGCCTGTAAATCTAATTGATTTTTAACTTGTTGTAATTGAGCATCCAACGAAGCAATTTCCATTTCTGACTGCTTGATTTTCAATTGATTACGTCCAAATGAATAAACGGGTAAGTCGAACGAAACACCCAAAAGTACGAAGGCATTTGGCGCAAAAAAGTTCTTATCGGCACTGACAATTTGAGCGAATCTTCCCTGCGAACCAAGGTCTAAAGATGCCCCAATTTTAAACTTTTTGTAGGACTGATTTATGCCCAATAGTTGACGGTTAATATTAATACCCGTCTGGATTTTGTCCAATTCTTCACGGTGTCCTTCCGATAAATCACTTTTTAATCCGCTTTTGCCCAAACTGTCCAAAGTTATCTTTTCGGTAAAATCTTTGTTCAATAAAAAATTAAAGTAGGCCGCCGCATTTTTCTGATTTCCTCGTGCATTGTCAAACTCAGCATTAATTTTTGCAATTTCATTGCGAGTACGCACCAGAACCGTTGGATTTGCCGAACCATTTTTTATCAAAATTTCATTGACCCGTTCCGATTCACGCACAATTTTTAAGGCATTTTCATACACTTTAATTGCTTCCGTAGCTTTCAGGTAATTAATGTACGCCAACTTTATATCTCTAACCAATTCACGTTTATATACTTGAATTTCAGACTGTTGCAGTGTGATTTGGTCTTGTTTTATAGCCTGATTGTATCTCAATTCAGCGTTAATCAGCGGCATGGTCGTTTTGATACGAACATCATAAAAATCTTTCGGAACTAATTGTTCGGATGAATTCTGGATTTGTGGAAAAGAGTTAGTTTGGGTCAGTTTATTGAGGGTGCTATAAACTGGATTGACCAAATCGCCAATGGGAATTTCAATTTTCCGCCCACCCTGTGCCGTTGAAAGGGTCGTATTAAAATTGACGTTTGGTTTAAAAAGCGTTTTGGCTTCGCTGAGGGCGAAAACGGCTTTTTGTAACTGAAAATTTTGTTGCTTTAACGTCTGACTATTTTTCAGACCTTCCTGCACGTAGTTATTCAAAATCTCGGATTGCCCTAAAGCACCAAAACTCAATAACATCATTAATAAAAGAGGTTTCATAAACAGATAGTATTTACTTAACAGTGTTTAGTATAAGATTAAAGTTTAGGGATTAGGTTTTTGGGGTTAATTAATTGGGAATTAGCGAATTGGGAAATTAGGGATTAGGGTTTTACCCTCAATTTCCCGATTTCCCATTTCTCCAATCCTTATTTTCCTAATCTCCAATTCCCAATCCCTATTTAATCACATTTGAAGTTGCCACCAAATTGGTCGTACATTTTGCAATAATTTGCCCCGCTTCGTTACGAATTTCTGCTTCGGCGTGAGCAATTTTTTTGCCCATTCTCACGATTTTTGATTTTGCCGTCAATTTTTCATTTGGCTTTGCGGCAAATAAAAAATCTACGCTCAAATTTACTGTCGAATAGAAAACTTGAGTTCCTGATGAGAAGACCGTCATGCCAATCAAATCGTCCATTATGCCTGTTGCAACGCCTCCGTGCATGATTTCGCCTGGATTACACATATCCGTCCGAACTATAAATTCTGCCGTAAGCGAATTTTCTTCAACCGCTATCAACGTTCCATTCAACCACCGCCCGAATGGAGATGGACTCATTTCTGAGGAAGATTTACCAATACTACTTTTAAAAAAATCTAATGCTTGATTCATTTTTTAGCTTTGAGCAATGAGTTGTTTGTCGATTTTTAGCTCATTGCTCAAAGCTAAAATCTCACCGCTTAACCTAAACTTTTACCAACTCAATCATCTGTTCCAAAGAGGCAGTCATCAATAAATTTATATCCGTTTGCTCGTTAAATTTCTTGAATCTGTTCCGAATTTTTAGCGAAACCATTCCGTGCATGAATGACCAAATTGACATCGCCGCAATTTCCACATTATTGAATTTCAACTGTTTAGACTCAATTCCTCGTTGAAGAGTTTCGCACAAAAGCGCAAAACATTTATGACCACTATTCCATTTATCTTCTTCTTTAAGCGTATCCATCGGAGCATTCAAAATGAACATCAAATCGTACATTTCAGGATTTTCAAAGGCAAATTTCATGTAGGCGTACCCACGACGACGTAATTCTTCAAATGGGTCGGTGATGCCTTCAATCGCAACCGTCATTTCTTCCAATAATTTATCAAAACCCAATTCATGAACGGCAAAGAAAAGCTCGTTTTTGTCCTTGTAGTATAAATAAATTGTGGCAGGACTGTACTCAATTTTCTCGGCAATGGCACGTATAGAAGCCTTCTGGAAGCCTTCTTCAATAAAAACTTCTTTGGCGGTTTCCAAAATCATTAACCTCATTTCCTGCTTGTCCCGTTCTTTTCTTTCTAAAATGCCCATTATTTTTAATTTGAAAATACTTTAATTTGAGAATTTGCTAACATGCAAATTTGATAACGGTATAAATAGTTGTGTCTCTCATTATCAAACTTTCAAATTAACACATCATCAAATTACTTTGCTCTCGTCCAAACTGTCGTTCTTCCCAAGATTGATATCCCTATAAACCCTCTGATTTCGAGTTCGTTAGGTTTTTTTATTTTGATATTGCACGAATACGTTTTACCGTTGTTTGGGTCATAGATGGTGCCATTTTCCCAATATTTCCCTGAAAATTCAAAATCTTTCAAAATTACAGAACCAATAATTGATTGTGTTCTTAATTTTTCATCGGGGTTATTAACGTCTTTTTTTTCACCGTTTTTTCCCGCCGAGACCTTTCCAAAATATTTTTCTCCTTGTTTATAAATCGAAATTTTTCCGTCTTTACTTTCTGGAATCCAGTCGCCCAAAACAGCATCTTTTGTTACAGATTGAGAATGCCCAACATTCACCAAACAAAAAGAAATAATTAATAAAGCAATCAGTTTTTTCATCATTGATAAATTTTATATAAAACGTTGTAAACTTACTGAACACTGTTTATTAAAACAATAAATTTATATAATATTTTATAAATTCTAAGAAAAGTTATTTTTTTAAAATATTTAAATATCTGATTATCAAGGTATTGAGTAAAACTAATATTAAATTAACACAATCTGTTGAGATGATAGTTTGTGGAATAAAAAGGTTATCAGTATTTTTGTAGTCTGTTAACTAATTATTCGTGAATATTAAATAGTAAATAGTATTCATGTTTGATATTAAATGTTTGATTATTAGGAGATTATATAATTTTTCTATTCTAAAATCACTAATCGTCGATTACCAATTACCAATAAAAATAACAATTATAAAATATGAATTATCCACTTGACCAAATACCCGAAAGAACCGTAAAGCCACGCCAAAAAGGATTGACAATGGTGATGGATAAAGGGTTGAGCCTCAGAGAGGCAGAAGATTTCATCGAAATGGGTGGTGCCTATACTGACATCGTAAAATTGGGCTGGGCAACTTCTTTTGTAACGCCTAATTTGAAAGAAAAGCTGGCCATATACAAAGCCGCTGGAATTCCAACTTATTTTGGAGGTACTTTGTTTGAAGCCTTCATTGTACGTAATCAATTCGATGAATATCGCCGTGTACTTGACCAATATGGTATGGAATACGCCGAAGTTTCGGATGGGTCTTTGGAAATGAATCAGGACGATAAATGTGAGTATATCAGAACGTTAGCTACGCAAGTAACGGTACTTTCGGAAGTTGGTTCAAAAGACGAAACCAAAATTATTCCACCTTACAAATGGATTAAATTGATGAAAGCGGAGTTGGAAGCAGGTGCTTGGAAAGTTATCGGAGAAGCCCGTGAAGGTGGAAACGTTGGACTTTTTCGTGCATCGGGTGAAGTTCGTCAGGGTTTGGTAGAAGAAATTTTAACTGAAATTCCAGAAGATAAAATCATCTGGGAAGCGCCTAAAAAAGACCAACAAGTTTGGTTTGTAAAATTGGTTGGTGCCAATGTGAATGTTGGAAATATCGCTCCACATGAAGTTATCTCATTAGAAACCATACGTTTAGGTTTGAGAGGAGATACTTTTTCTTTCTTTTTAGATAAATAAATTTTAATTTGAAAATTTGGAAATGTGTTAATTTGAAAATGTATCGAATTAACGCATTTTTTATTTTCAAATCATCAAATCATCAAATAAATATAATGGAAATTATAAACTTCGTCTTACAACTCCTTAAAGATCCATTAGCTGCGCTTTCGCAGTTCATTACCGACCACGGAACACTGACTTATGGACTTCTTTTCTTGATTATTTTTGTGGAAACGGGGCTTATTGTGATGCCTTTATTACCAGGCGATTCACTGCTTTTTGCGGTGGGTGTTTTGGCTTCTGCAACGGGTAAAATAGAATTGACTTTTGTGATTCCGTTGTTGATTGTAGCGGCTTTACTGGGCGATAATGTCAATTATTTTGTGGGGAAATTCTTTAGTAATTTTATCAAATCAAAAGAGAAGATATTATTCTTGAAACGTAGCCATATTGAGCAAACAGAAGCATTCTATGAAAAACACGGTGGACAAGCGGTTATCATGGCTCGTTTTGTTCCCATCGTTCGGACGGTGGCTCCTTTCGTAGCGGGTGCGGGAAGTATGACTTATACAAAATATATCACATTCTGTATTATTGGGGCTATTTTGTGGGTAACTGGAATTACTTCAATTGGCTATTTTTTAGGAAATAACGAATGGGTAAAGCATAATTTTGAAAAAGTAGTTTTAGGAATTGTAGTTGTATCGGTTCTTCCAATGATTATTGGTGTTTTGAAGGCTCAATTTGCAAGGAAAGTATAGAAATTATAAACATAAAAAAATAGCCGTGAATTGATTTTCACGGCTATTTTTTTATGGATAATTTTCTATAAAAATTACTTCTGAACTACCTTCGCAAAACGGTGATAGAAAGGAGTTTTACTATTTTCATCTTTTGGCATATACTTTCCCGTAATGATAGGAACATACATGACACGACGGCGAGATTTTTCACCCATGTTTGGCGAAACCTCCACACGGTGCCACAAACGACCATCATGTACCGTTAAATCTCCTCTTTCGATTTCAAAACCTACTTCACGCACATCAGGTTTATGATCAACGAATTGTTTTTTACCGAACAACAACTTGAAAACACTCTGATTTTGAGTTCCTGGCAATACTTTTAAGCCTCCGTTTGAAGTTGGACAATTATCCAAGTGAATACCAACGTTTAACATAGGAAGGATTTTCTGACCTAAAAACAAATCACGTGGGCTGTCTGTATGCCATCCCATTTGCGTGAACTTGCTGTTTGGTGAATTCACGTAATGATTGAAAACTAAACCATCTTTTTCTTCATCGCTGATGCGTCCATCGTAAGGAGCTAATAATTCTACTAAAATCTGTAAGCGTGGATCTTTCAAAAATTCAGCAAGAAGTGGGCTATACTTATTGGTAAAGCACATTCTCTGAATCATTTTGTTACCTTGTGGGTCTTTTCCAAATTTTAGTGGAATCCCGTTTATTTTTTCAACACCCTCTGCCAACCATTTCTTTTCGATTTTATCTAATTCGTCAATAAAAGTTTTAACAGTGTCAGCATTGATAAAATTTTTAAAGTGGATTACTCCGAATTTACGGAAATAATCTTTTTGCTCCTGGGTTAGAACCTCGCCAAATTGGAAGGTTTTGTACTCGAACTTTACCATATTTTTACCCTTTATTTATGTGGTTTACAAGAACTTATTTGGTGTTGTTCTCGCTACAAAAACTAACTTATTTCCAACAAAATTAGTCTTGTAAAAATTGTACAAAAGAAAGTTTTACTATTTTTTAAATTGTCCAGTAAATGCAGTTGGGCAGAACTGAATTTACTTATTTATCAAATTTAAAAATTAATTTTTCTAAGTTCGATAAAACGATGCAAATTAACTGAATGTAATCAAATTGTAATTATTTCGTTAGAAAATTATTAATTAATCTATAAAAAATTATATTGATTTTCTATTTTTTACAATGCTAAAATAGATGATGTTATTTTTAACTCGAAATTAGATGACAAAATTAATACATAATCTTTTAAATCAATTCAGACATTATCATAAAATATAACCTTATATCATTTTGCACTTAACCGATTTTTGAACCTAAGTAAAAAACGGTTTGTAATAATACATAAAAACCAATCATTATACCTACCGTGATCTGCCACTTTTTATTAACGATTTGCCGAGCGATTAGGTATGAAATATAAGTAAAAAATAAAGCGCCAATCACATCTACGGTATAATGAACGTGTTGGATTAAGAGCAACGCAGCTAAGGCAAAAGTAGCTATTATAGCAGCGATTTTCTCTTTTCTTCTTTCCACAAACAAACAAATCATTACCATGGTTGCGGTATGACCCGAGAAAAATAAATCTTTCGTAATAGGTTCGGTATCGCCATAAATCAACATTTGCGCAAAAGTATCGTGAAGAACAACCAAATCTGCGGGAGGATTTAGCGGAAAAAAATAAATGGTGGTCATTCTAAAAACTGTTTCGATTACGAAGGTTAAGGCGAACAATAAAAACAGTTGAGGTTTCATTAGAATCTGTAGAATCATATAAATCAGTAAACCATAGATCATAGCAAAAATATAAGTTGAAACGTCAATAAACGGAATATGAGCCAGGATAAAATCGTTTAAATCAGTACCATTTCGTTTTTGAATATTTCTAAAATAAGTAGGAAATTGCAAGGCACCCGACACAAAGACTGCCACAGTCGTGACTAATTTTGTGGCATAACTCGGATTAGATAAAGATTCTTTCCAGTTTTGTAAAAATAATGAAGTGTAACTTTTTAACATCTTTTGTGGTTTTGTATTTGATAACTGTTTTTCGGTTTTAACTAACATTGCAAAACGAATATCTATCCGAGCGACGGTCGCATCGAAATTGCAAAATTACATCATCTTTTAAATTTTATCAACCATGAATACTAAAATAAATTCGATGATTCTTGGAATAATTACATTATTTACAAGCGTATCGTGTGGTCAAAAAACTGAAAATCAGAAAATTAGCAAAAAAATGAACGAAGAAAAAGTCAATATGGCGGAAATGGAAACAATCACCTTTGGGGCTGGTTGTTTTTGGTGCGTTGAAGCCGTTTTTCAACAAATTGAAGGTGTAGTGAAAGTCGAATCTGGTTATTCAAACGGAACGGCAAAAAATCCTTCGTACAGAGAAGTATGTACGGGTAATACAGGTCATGCGGAAGTTGTACAAGTAACTTTCGACCCTAAAAAAGTGTCTTTTGATACTATTTTAGAGATATTTTGGAAAACCCACGACCCAACAACGCTGAATCGTCAAGGAGCAGATGAAGGAACGCAATATCGTTCGGCAGTTTTTTATGCTAATGAAGCACAAAAACAGGTGGCTGAAACTTGGAAGAAAAAATTGAATGATGAACACGTTTTTCCAAATCCAATCGTAACGGAAATTACCCCTCTGTCAAACTATTCAAAAGCCGAAGATTATCACCAAGATTATTATGATTTAAATGGTCATAATCCTTATTGTCAGGTAGTTATTAAGCCTAAAATGGATAAATTACAAAAGACGTTCAAGGATAAATTGAAGAAAGAAATGAATTAGGTGAAAAGGGTGAATTAGGTAAAAAGAGGCAAATTTTGATTACTATCTATTTTTGTCTAATTCATCCTTTTTCCTTTTTTTACCGCCTTTTACCCATTTCATCATTTTATTATTAAATTTGTAATGAAATGCGTAAATCTTGTGTATTCTCATTTACATTAAGGAAATCAACCTAACCATTGATAACCCATTACAAACCAGCTTCAAATGAAAAAGATATTTTTTAGTCTAATTGCTCTTCTGATACTTTCTTTGGGTGTGAATGCTCAAAAAGTTACACCTTCCAAATGGTCATGGGCATTATCAAAACCAAATCCTGCCGTTGGTGAAACGGTGGATATTATTTTTACGATAAAAAATGATAAAACTTGGCACCACTTTGCTACTGATTTTGACGAAGGTGGACCAATTATTACTACCGTAAAATTCAAACCAAATGATACTTATGAATTGGTTGGAAAGCTAAAGTCAATTAATCCAATCAAGAAAAAGGATGAGGTTTTTGAAGTGAATGTAGCCTATTTTGAAGGAAAAGGTGAAATTAGACAATCGGTTAAAATATTGAAAGATAAGGTGCTTATTGAAGGTTCGCATGATGGACAAGCCTGTTCTGATGCCACTGGGCAATGTGTACCGATAAAAGGGGCTTTCAAACTTGAAGCAAAAGCTGGTGCGACTACGGACGCTTCTCAAAAAAAAAAAGCGACGACCAAACTGAAAGCCTTGTAAAAGATAAAGTTGAATCACCGCTGTCTGTGGAGACAACAACCGCAACTCCTACTACTGCGATTACAACCCCTACTGAAACAGTCGAAACAAAAACCGCTGATAGTGCTACAAATTTAGTTTCTACGCCCGTTGTCGTTTCTGACTCTTCCGAAACTGCGGTTTCAACCACCGTTTCTGCGGAGAAACCAAAAGAAGAACAATCATTATTAGCTTTCTTTTTAATTGCCTTGGGCGTTGGTTTAGCTACTTGCCTTACGCCATGCGTATATCCATTGATTCCAATGACCGTTAGTTTTTTTATCAAACAAAAAAATGGCGTTGGCAAAGCATTTCTCTACGGCGCTTCAATTATTGGAATTTACGTTTTATTTGGAACGGTAATCGCCGCAACGTTGGGACAAGCCGCTCCTAATTTTATCAGTACGCACTGGATTCCGAATCTTCTCTTTTTTACTATTTTTATCATTTTTGGACTTTCATTTTTAGGGTTATTTGAAATACAATTACCTTCAAAATTTGTCAATAATGTGGATGCACAGTCGGATAGAGGCGGTTTGATTGGTATTTTCTTCATGGCATTTACGTTGGCTTTGGTATCTTTCTCGTGTACGGGACCATTCGTGGGTACGCTTTTAGGATTGGGTGCTTCGGGCAAATTCATTAAACCAATCATCGGAATGTTTGGCTTTGGTTTGGGACTTGCGTCGCCGTTTGTCTTGTTGGCTTTATCGCCCGAATTATTGAAAAAAATTCCTAAATCGGGCGGTTGGATGAATACGATTAAAGTATTTTTTGGCTTCTTGGAATTGGCTTTGGCACTCAAATTTTTCAGTACCGTTGACCAAACATATCATTGGAGAATCTTGGATAGAGAGATTTTCTTATCAATATGGATTGCCGTATTTACCTTAATGGGCTTTCATTTATTGGGTAAATTCCAAATGCCACACGATGATAAAGTGGATAAATTGGGCGTGCCAAGATTGATGGCTGCATTGGCGGTTTTCTCTTTTGTGGTGTATCTTTTTCCAGGCTTATTTGGCGCTCCATTGAAAGCTATGTCGGGACTTTTGCCACCAACAGAAACCCAAGATTTTGTGTTATCAGCTTCTTCAGGGCAATCTTCTGAGAATCAAAATCCAGATTTCCCTAAAACGGTCAAGTACAATTCATTTTTGAAATTACCACACGGAATTCAAGGATTTTTTGATTATGAAGAAGCCGTAGAATATGCCAAGAAAGTGAATAAGCCGCTTTTTATTGATTTTACGGGACACGGTTGTGTGAATTGCAGAAAGATGGAAGCCAGCGTTTGGATTGACCCAGAAGTGTTGAAACGTTTGAAAAATGATTACGTAGTGGTGGCTTTATACGTGGATGATAAAACAGAATTGCCTAAAAATGAATGGTTTACCTCAAAAGATGATGGTTTAGAGAAAACAACCTTGGGCGACCAAAATCTTGATTTTGAAATTACAAAATTCAATGCTAATGCGCAGCCATATTATTGTTTAGTAAATCCAAACGGTGACCCAAAACCAATGCTCGAACCCCGTGCTTTTGACCAAAACATTAAGGAATTTACGGATTTTTTGGATGCCGGGAAGGCGAAGTTTTTAGGGAAGTAGTTGCTAAATAACCCAATAAAAATCCCCAAATCTTCAAAAGGTTTGGGGATTTTTTTAATGCCGATAGCCTTTCCAAGTTCCACCATAATGATAGTTTGGATTTGATTTTGACTGATTACAACAAGATTCACAGACAAAAATCCATGTTTTACCTTTGTGGATTTGGATACGGAAGAGGGTAGTTTCTTCGATTTTACAAAGTTCGCAGATTTTGGTTTTCACGGCTTATTTCTTCTCAATAAACAACTCATCATAAGTGGTAATTGAATCTAATTTTCGAGCGAATTTTACGTCTAAAACTTCGCCAATAATGATTTCGGCGGTGGTATAAATCAAGTTGCCGTCCATCAGATGTCCACCGATAGTTTTGCCCGTTCCGTCCGAAATGGAAGCGTGAATATGGACTCCCGAATCTGCCCCAAATGTACCTACGAGCGATACAATTTCAAATTTATCTTCCCAAGTGGTGGTTTCGGGTTGATTAGCAAGTCGAAGATTGGCTTTTTTTAGACTTCCTACGCAAGTAATAATGTAACCTGCTTGGATATTATTCGCCTTCGTAAAAGCAACAATTTCTTGCTTTAAATCTTGATTTGGACGTAATCGAAGCGCATAAACGTGATTATTAACCATAGTTTTAGGAGCTACACAAGAAGTTAATAAGATGACAATCATTAGACTATAAAATAATTTCATAATAAACGTTTATAGTAACTTAGCGGTTTGATAAATGTTTCAATTAAACCGCTAAGTTTAATTTTTATAACCCTTTGAGTTCATAGTCTACCATCGTGTATAAATTTGGTTCATGCACAAAACTGATTTTCATTGAACGACTCGGAAGACCTTCCACAATACTATCCAAAACCACTAATTCATGTTTATCCGTAATATTTTTACGCCAAGTCGTACTTGAATCTGACACCAGAGGTTCACCCAAAATTTCGGTTAATTCATCAGCTTCCATTTCAAATTCTACGTCAAAAGGCATATCGCCTTTGCGTTTTTTTGTAAATTCAATGGTTGTGAAAATACCAAAATAACCACCTTCCCAAGAAGTTGGATT
>NZ_CBABQS010000090.1:0-16654 GCF_964672035.1 Arcicella sp. | reverse complement strand
CTGCCTGGCGATGGCGACAAAGTTCGTAAGCAGTTGAACGAATTACGTTTAGAGATGGGTAATCGTTTGGGACTTCGTGACCCAAAGAAATACGCTGCCCATTGGGTTGTGGATTTCCCGTTATTGGAATACGGCGAAGCGGACGACAGATGGTTTGCTATGCACCATCCATTCACCAGTCCAAAACCAGAGGATATGCAATATTTGGAAACGGGCGAATTAGGAAAAATCAGAGCCAATGCCTATGATTTAGTTATCAATGGCGTTGAAGTTGGTGGTGGTTCAATTCGTATTTTCCAGAAAGAATTGCAGGCAAAAATGTTCGGCGTTTTAGGATTTACTGACGAAGAAGCCAAACATCAATTCGGATTTTTGATGGATGCCTTTGAATACGGAGCGCCTCCGCACGGTGGTTTAGCCTTCGGTTTCGATAGACTTTGTTCATTATTTGGCGGTTCAGATTCAATCCGTGATTTTATTGCCTTCCCTAAAAACAATTCAGGAAGAGACGTAATGATTGATTCACCTTCAACCATTGATGATAAACAATTGAATGAATTAAAAATTCGAACGGTGGTTTAGGAAAACATATAATTAACTTTTAAGGACGGCTTCGCTTTGAGTGAAGCCGTCCTTTTTTGCAATCCATTTTGCTTTATTCAAAAACATTCAATAACTTCATCTATCACAAAAAACACTTCTCAAAACATGGAAACCCTCAAATTAACGATTCAAAACCACATTGCCCACGTCACAATCAATCGTCCTGATAAAATGAATGCCCTCAATCAAGCTGCTTGGGATGAAATTACGGAGGTTTTTGAATATCTTGACGAAAATGCAGATGTGCGAGTAGTCGTTTTGGAAGGCGGGGAAAGCAAAAATTTCTGTGCTGGCATTGACCTTAGTTTATTGATGTCAGTTTCTCAAAATAATACCAAATGTGAAGGTCGCAAACGAGAGAATTTACGTAAAAATGTCTTGAAATTGCAAGCCCCAATTAATGCCATTGAAAACTGTTCAAAGCCCGTTTTAGTAGCAATTCATGGCGGTTGTATTGGCGGTGGCATAGATTTAGTTTGTGGATGTGATATGCGTTACTGCACGGACGATGCCTATTTCACGATTAAAGAAATTGACATGGGCATGGTTGCAGACTTGGGAACGCTCCAACGTTTACCAAAGCTCATTAGTGAAGGAATGGTGCGAGAAATGGCATACACAGGACGCAACGTTGGCGGGCAAGAAGCAGAGCGAATTGGCATCGTAAACCGTTCATTTTCGGACAAAACCACCATGATGGCAGAAGTAATGAAAATTGCCGAAACGATTGCCCAAAAATCTCCGTTATCTATTAGGGGAATAAAACATATTCTCCTCCACACTCGTGACCATTCCGTGGCCGATGGACTTAATTATATGGCAACTTGGAATGCAGCCATGTTGCTCTCAGCTGATTTACAAGAGGCTTTTGAGGCAAAAATGGGGAAGAGAGATGGAGTTTTTGAAGGCTAACTCAAATCCATATCATTCAAACAAAACGTTACGCCATCTAAGATTTCAATGGTGTCAGTCCAAGCATGAATACTTGTTTGAGATAAAGTAGAAACTCTTACTTCTTGCAATTCTGAAGAGAGAATCCAGATCACTTTCTCAACGCCAAAGTCTAATAATTTTTGCGTTTTTTGATTGATATAATCATTAAAACTCTCAAATTCTTGTTCATAATCAGCTCTGACATCCACTTCAATGGCTACTTTTGGAGGCACATTGGCATATTTTACAGACCTTTTGTTTTGAATACGATTTCGCTCAATAATGGCAATGTCATTAGAAATATTGTTACGATAACCCAAATGTAAACCAGGTTCATTAGTAACAATGGCATATATTTTACGATTAATTGCATCGTACAATTGTCCCAAAATAAATTCTATAATAAGTGATTGAAAAATACTACTTCCCATTTCGAGTTGCTTAAGGTTGTAATTTTGTAGCGCATACGTTTTTATTCCTTTATAAAGAATTGGGACACCATCCCATTCTTCATAAACAAGGTGTTCTGGAATATCCGAGAATCGACTGAAACCCAATTGATGAGCTTTTTCGTTAAATCCTACCATAATTTGATGATTTTTAAACAAAGATATTAGAAATTTTAATTGATGTATTATCAGAGAATCTAAATATGAAATTGTATTTTTAACTTTGTGTGCGAATTACAAACAAAATCTCACGACCTCACAGTCAAATGCTAACAAACTTACAAATAAAAAACTACGCTCTCATTGAGCATTTGGACTTTGCACCCGACCGTGCCTTGAACATCATCACGGGCGAAACGGGTGCGGGAAAATCCATCATGTTGGGAGCTATTGGCCTATTATTGGGCAATCGTGCCGATACTCGCACGCTCTATAATCCGAGTGAAAAATGTGTAATTGAAGGTGAATTTAATATTTCGGGCTATATTATTCGGAGTATTTTTGAGGAAGAAGAGTTGGATTATGAAGACCATTGCATCATCCGACGAGAGATTTCTCCCCAAGGTAAAACCCGTGCCTTTGTCAATGACACACCCGTAAATTTGGAGACACTCCGTAAGGTAACTTCACAACTGATGGACGTGCATTCTCAGCACGATAATTTACTGTTGGGAGCGAATGATTATCAACTCCAAATTGTGGATACTTTTGCCCAAAACAACGAATTTCTTGATAAATATAAAGCTGATTATCAGACCTATAATAAAGCTAATCGAACTTATGAGCAGTTATTGAGCGAAGCCAAGGAATCTAAAAAAGAGTTTGATTATAATGCTTTTCTACTGGATGAATTGCAAAAAGTAAAACTAAAAAACAATGAATTAGAAGGCTTAGAATTGGAGTTAAACAAACTCGAAAATGCCGAGGAAGTCAAATCCAAATTGTTATTGGCGACTGAATATTTGAATGACCCAGAGCAATCAATCATCACGTTTTTGACCAGCGCTGTTGCCAATTTCAACGGAATCAGCGGCTTCGGAGAACAATATGAGCAGTTACGAAACCGTTTGCAAAGCTGTTTAATTGAACTAAAAGACATTGCTGTAGAAGTAGAGTCTGAGGCGGAAGAAGTGGAATTGGATAATGAAAAAATCTCAATTATTCAACAACGACTCGATTCACTGTATAATCTTTTGCAGAAACATCAAGTAAAAACTGACCGTGAATTAATGGCCATTCAGGATGATTTGGACAAGAAAGTTAGCAAGGTTTTAAACATTGATGAAGCACTCGAAAAAGCCAAGGCCAACGTTGAAAAAACCGAAAAAACGATGATTAAATCGGGCGAAGCATTGTCGAAATCTCGCATTGCCGTCTTACCCGTTATCGAAAAACAAATTTCGGATTTATTGAAAGATTTGGGAATGCCCAATGCCAGCTTGAACATTAATAACGAAATCATCAAACCAACACCTAATGGTCTGAATACCATCAATTTACTATTTTCTGCCAATAAAGGAATTAAGCCGCAACCCATCAAAAATGTGGCTTCGGGCGGTGAATTTAGTCGTTTGATGTTGGCGATAAAATATATTTTAGCTAATAAAAGAGCCTTACCAACCATCATTTTTGATGAAATTGATACGGGTATTTCGGGCGAAGTTTCGATAAAAGTAGGTAATATGATGCGTGAAATGAGTCGTAGTCACCAATTGATTGCCATTACGCATTTGCACCAAATTGCGGCACAGGGTTCGGCTCATTATTTTGTTTATAAAGATAACTCATCAGCCAAAACTGTTTCTCGCATCAAAAAGTTAACGAATGAGGAAAGAGTGATGGAAATTGCCCAAATGATTGGTGGACAAAATCCTTCAAAAGCTATTGTGGACAACGCAAGGGAGATTTTGAGTAAACATTTAGTCGATAAGATGAATTATAAATTAGATTTGTAATCAAATTATTATGACACAAATGCGTTCGGCAATCGAATCGTCGAACTGCACAGATTTAAAAGGATTTTTTTTGATTGATGAAGTAAATTCATTTCAACTAACTGTACAATTATGAAAAAAATAATAGTCACAATTGCCCTTTTTGCCACGTTGACGGCTTGCCAAAAGAATACAGAGGACAAGCAGAAAACGATGATTAATGAAGTCATGGCGGTTCATGATGAGATAATGCCCAAGATGGACGATATTATGTCTTTGAAAAGTAGTTTGGATTCTGCTATCAAAGTTTCGCCCGATTCTGTTAAAGCTAAAAAACTGTATTCTGCCTTGGATATAGCGGATAATCAGATGATGGATTGGATGGAAAACTATGATTCGGAATCTGTGAAGGGTAAATCAGAAGTAGAAATTAGTAAATATTTCGCCAACCAAAAAACTAAAATAACAGAAGTTAAAGTACTGACTGACAAGAGTATAGAGGAGGCTAAGGGCTTTTTAGGGAAGTAAACAGACACAAAAATGAAACTATCAAATTATTTATATTTTTTCCTATTCCTATCATCCTGCAACACAAAACCCGAAAAACTTCCAATTCTCGGCAATAAAGAAGCAGTCGTAAAAATGGTTGATGGAAAGCAAATTACCGACACACTTTATCATCAAATACCTGATTTTGAGTTTATTAACCAAGATTCTTCCAACATTACCCAGAAGGATTATGCAGGTAAAATATACGTGGCAGACTTCTTTTTTACGACTTGTCCAACGATTTGCCCGAAGATGAAAACCCAAATGTTGCGGATTTATGAGAAGTTTAAGGACAATCCAAAAGTAGCCATTCTTTCCCATACAATAGACCCACGTCATGACACGCCCGCTGTGCTTCGGGAGTTTATGAACAATTTAGGAATTAAATCAAAAATGTGGCAGATGGTCACGGGCGATAAAGCCAAAATTTACGAAATCGGACAAAAAAGCTACATGGTTTCTGCCACCGATGACCCAAGTCAACCAGGTGGAATTGTTCACAGCGGAGCATTTATTTTAGTTGATAAAAACCGACATATCAGAGGGATTTATGATGGGACTGAGCCTGAGAAAGTGGATAAATTGATGAAGGATATGGAGGTATTATTGAAGGAGTTGTGAGTTAGCGATTTAAAAAAACCAAAAATGAATATTATAACAAAAAAACTGCCAAAATTTTCTTACCTTCTGCTCATCGCTCAATGCTCATTACTTACCACTTCATGCAGTCAAGAAGATGTCAAATTAAAACAATATTACATTGACGGTCAAGCGCTTTATAAAACGCATTGTGCCAATTGCCACCAAGACAATGGACAAGGTTTAGCAGGACTTTATCCACCCATTGCAGGTTCAGATTTCCTTAAAAAGAATAAAGAATTAGTACTCTGTTCGATGCGAAATGGCTTGAAAGATACCATCGTGGTTAATGGCAAAACTTACCGCCAACCAATGCCCGCAAATACCCAATTACAGGCTTTGGATGTAGCCGAGATTGCTACGTACATCTACAATGAATGGGGAAATGAAAAGGTAATTACCGATGTAAAAAGTGTGCAGAAGCTATTAGAAGATTGTAAAAAATAGCCTTTCGATGTTTGATGTTCGTTTTTCAATGGTCGTTTCCATACATCGAAAAACGAATATCAAGCATCGAAAAAATTACTGCGGTAAGCTTTTCACGCTCACTACGCCAGTAACTTTTCTTATGGTATAATCCGTAAAATCTTGATTAGAATCCATCCCCATACCGTGCAATACTTGGTCGGGGGTTTTAATATCCACTTGTTTATCCGTATAAATTTTCTTCGTTTCAGGATTCCAAAATAACTCAGGCGTTTCCAGCACTTCGTGTTTTACCTGATTATCAATTTGTACTCTTCCCATCACTCGGTAGAGGTTTTTGGCCCGAATAAATCGAGCAGAGTCTCCTCTTAATTTCGTGGTATTATTACCAAATTTATCAAAAAAGAAAATTCTAATCTCTTTTGGAAAAATCTTATCTTCCGAAGCCATCGTTAATTGCACATCAGTAGTCATTCTAACCACCAATCTCGCCGAATCTGAATAGGTCATATTAATGCCATAAACTTCTGAAATTGGTCCCTTGTATTCCTCTTTTTTGACCACTTTTTTGTCATCGTCGCAAGAAATTAGTGAGCAGAAGAAAGAAGGCAGTAGGCAGTAAGTAATAACATTTTTCAATGACATATAGCAACAAAAGTGGTCTGCGAAAACACAGACCACGGCATTTAATTTTATTTTCAAATTTTCGAATGAATACATTTTCAAATTAATATTAATCAATTTTAGGTTTACGGAACCAATAGAAATCTCCCAACGAAAATCCAATAACGATTTTATTATAAACTTCTTCAATACCAGTTGTTGCAAAAGTTCCTCTTTTCCCTCTCACGTATGCCACGTTGATATATGAAATTGTTCTCAGAGGAAATGAAGCTCCCACTGAAAAACTCATATCTGTTGCTTGACTTCCACCGTTAATTGAATATGGAGAAGTAGTATAATTTAAACCTGCACGGTACATTACGTGATTAAAATATCCGTTTAAGGCATCAAATTGAGGAATAAATTCAGCTCCTAAGGCAATAGTAGAAGCATTTTTTAAATTCTCAGAAGAACCATTAAGGTTTTGATAACCAGACCATTGTGTCATTGAATAATCAAGTGATACTAATAATTTTGCTGGTTTTTCAAGGCTAATTCCGAATCTATAAGTAGCTGGTAATGAGAAATTTCCCGAAAGCTGTTTCAAGGTATCTGCATTAACTTGTTGGGCGCTTGAATTATTAATGGTAAATCTTTTCAAGGATTTCGCCCCAACACTTTGTCCAAATTCAGCCGTTGCACCAAGATTAAGGAAGTAGTCTTTATTCAATTTTGGTCTCCAAGCCCATCCTAATTTAAAATGCACACCCGAATAATTAGTACGGTCAGCCAAGGTTACTTGATAACGTTGCCCATCACTCAAATTTTGCGTAGAAACATTACGATTAATTACCCCAAAAAGATAGGCCGTTTCCAAGCCCACATACATATCCTTAAGAACTCTAACTCCATTAGAAATAACCGCTTTATTCAAACCACCATCCCCAATGTATGAGTAAGTAACACTATCTGTACCGACGATAGTCAATTTTTGCGAGGTAAAAGTTTTATAGTTCACCGTACTATAGGGAGCTAATCCCAAAGCCAAAGTCCACCTTGACGAAACTGGTAACGCTAACGTAATAGGGTTCAAGGTTCCATCAAACGTATTAGAAAGTTGTCTATCATTTTGCATAGATTTTCCTTCCATCTTTACACCCATTTCAAAAACAGTATAACGATTTCGAGCCAACAAAGCGGGATTCAAAGTATTAACATAAATACCATTTGAATTGGCCACTCCTAAACCTCCCATCATTGAATGAATAGCAGTTCCGCCCGTATAAACTTCGCCAATGCCCAAATAAGAGAAAGGTGAATTTGTTTGCTGTGCGTTAGTTTTGAAGGTAAACAGTAGGCAGTTAGCCATTAGCAGTAAACAGTAAGCGGTTACTTTCATTAAATTCTTTGGGGAAAAATTAGTTTTAAGTCGTGAGAGTTCACTAAAACCTATTGTTTTTTTTATGTTCAACATTATATTCTAAAATTCTGTTAAGTCCAATCAGCACCAATTCTGGGACTACAAAGTTCGGGTATTTTATGCGGTTTGCAAAGTAAGTGGCATCTCCACCACACAAAATGACGTTAATATTTGTTAAAACCTTGCCATACTCTTCAATAAGCCCATTTATTTCTGCCAACAATCCATTCATAACACCACTTTGCATAGCGTGCTTCGTGTTTTTACCAATCAATGACGGAATTTCTTCAGGTTCTAATAACGGTAAACGTTTCGTAAAGGTATTCATGGCTTTAAATCTCATACGCACGCCAGGGGAAATAATTCCGCCTTGAAAATTATTATTTTCATCCACTAAATCGTAGGTAATACACGTTCCCATATCAATTACTAAGCAGTTATTTTGAGGATATAAAACTTTCGCCCCAATTGCCGCCGCAACACGGTCGGCACCCAAGGTTTCGGGTGTGTAATAGAGTTTGGAAATGGGCACGGGTGTAGTGCTTTTTAGTAGGTAAATATCAGGCGTTATTTTAGAAAATTCATCCATTAATTGTTCTTCCGAATAACTTACCGAAGAAGTCATAATATATTGAGGGTGAATACTTTGCACGTAATCAACAAGTTCTTGATAGGTCAAATTCCAATTGGCTTCCACCAATTTCCCTTCCGAGAAAAGTCCCGTTTTTGCGTACGTATTTCCTAAATCTATGGATAAATTCATCTGATATTTTTAATCATTATTTTAACAAAATTACTTTTTCTTTGATTAATGTCTTTCAACAATTAGAATAAATTAACTTTACATTTCATTTAAACCTTTAAAAATGCAATATTTAGAATCTGAATTTCTTGAAAATAAAGTCGTTGACATCCTGTGGTTATCGGGTATACTAATTTTCGGATTATTATTCAGACGATTTTTAGCCGATTATTTCAGTAGAATTCTCTACCGTTTTATTCGCCACGATAGCATCCCGATTCGTACTTTTGTGGAGATACTCAGGAAACCAATTCGACTATTTATCACGCTGATAGTCTTATACTTAGCTTCCAGTTTTACTCATTTTCCAGCTTCTTGGCACCTGCCTTCACAAGAAGTATTTGGCATAAAAATGATATTATTCCGAGGATTTCAAGGCGTATTTATTTTTGCAGTTTCATGGGTTTTAGTCAGAATTACGAAGTTTATTGCTTTAATTTTTCAAGAACGAACTGCCTTAACGGAGTCGAAGTTGGACGACCAATTTATTCCATTTTTCAGAGATTTAGTAGTCGTTGGCATTTCCATTTTGACCATTTTCTTCCTTTTGGGCGTAGTTTTCAAAGTGGATGTTGTGGCTTTGGTAACTGGTTTGGGCATTGGCGGACTCGCCATTGCTTTAGCCGCCCGAGAAACACTGGAAAATCTTTTTGCCTCATTTACATTATTTTTAGATTTACCTTTTGTAGTCGGCGATAATATCCAATTGGATAAAGTATCGGGCGATGTGGAAAATATTGGTTTTCGCAGTACCCGCATACGCACAGGAGATGGCAGTCTGATAAGTATTCCAAACCGACTTTTAACGGCTCAAGCCCTTGAAAATCAGACCAAAAGAAAATTCATGCGGGCAAAGTATACCGTAAAATTACAGTCAGACACTTCCGTCGATATTTTAGAAAAAATCATCGAAGAAATAAATCAGGTTGTTCATAATCAAGAACTTAACTATAAAAAAGACCCAGGCATCACCCGTTTCGGAGGATTTGGTGAGAGCTCATTGGACATTTTGGTTTCTTATAATATCGCTACCAATGATTCAAAATTATTCAATCAAATTAAAGAACAAATCAACTATCAAATTATGGCAATTATAAAAACCAACGAAACAAAATTTGCCCATCCAATTTTCAAACCATTTGCTGAATAAATAATATGAAAACAATCTTATCAACCCTCCTAATAACTTGTTGTATGGCAGCCACGTGCGCACAAACTAACTATCCAACTTTGGGTAAAGTAATCAGAATTGCCCCCGAACTTGATAAACTCATTGCCTCAGATGCTAAAATTGAGGTATTATCATCTGGTTATCAATGGACGGAAGGGCCAGTTTGGGTGAAAAATGGTGGATATTTACTCTTTTCAGACGTTCCCGCCAACACCATTTATCGTTGGAATGACGGCGATAGATTGGCAACCCCATTTCTGGAACCTTCGGGTTATACAGGCATGGGCAGATATAGTAACGAACCAGGCAGTAACGGCTTAATTATCAATCAAAAAGGAGAATTAGTAGCCTGCGAACACGGCGACCGAAGAGTATCGGCAATGCCATTAGAAGTAGGCGGAAAACGCACTTTAGCAGATAATTTTCAGGGTAAAAGGTTCAACAGTCCCAACGATGTCGTTCAACATTCAAGCGGTGCATATTACTTCACCGATCCACCTTATGGACTCGACAAACACGAAAACGACCAAACCCGTGAGTCGGATATTTTTGGCGTATATCGCATCGGAACGGATGGAAAAGTGACTATTGCCACGGCAGAATTGCAACGTCCCAACGGATTAGCCTTCTCACCCGATGAGAAGACACTATACGTTGCCCAATCCGACCCCGACCGAGCAATTATTATGGCATATCCCGTTCAAAATGATGGAAGTTTAGCAAAAGGGAAGGTATTTTATGATGCTACAACAGTTGTGAAAGAAGGAAAATTACAAGGCTTACCTGATGGACTAAAATTAGACAAAAAAGGGAATTTATTCGCCACCGGCCCAGGAGGCATATTAATTATTTCGCCCGAAGGAAAACTCTTAGGCAGAATCGACACCAACGAACCTACCGCCAACTGTGCATGGGGAGATGATGGTTCTACGCTTTATATCACCGCAAATATGTATGTTTGTAGGATTAGGACTTTGACTGTTGGCGTAGGATTTTAGGGTTATACATTGATGGCATGACTTAAAAAGTCATGCCATCAATAAAAAAATCAGTGAAAATCCATGTTGCCGCAGGCGTCTGTGTCCAACAAAAAATCATTGAAAAATATTCGTAATTTTCTCCTGTTCTAATCTCCAGTTATACTTCAAAACCATATCATAAAGTAATTTTTCTGAGACAGTTAAGTTCTTTAACAAAACCATGTTATACATCCCTCCTATTTCTCCACAATGATATTGGTTAAACGTTTTTTCATCCATTAAAAACGATTCAATTGCTGGATAATAGCGTCTAATTTGGTCTAAAATCTGAAAACCATGAATGTCAATATCACCCCAATAATAGAGTTTTTTATCGTGAAACCAA
Organism: Arcicella sp.; assembly: GCF_964672035.1. Taxonomy (NCBI): domain Bacteria; kingdom Pseudomonadati; phylum Bacteroidota; class Cytophagia; order Cytophagales; family Flectobacillaceae; genus Arcicella; species Arcicella sp. The sequence goes on along the minus strand of NZ_CBABQS010000090.1, from coordinate 5,760 downwards.
TCAATTTCAGCCAATAAATTAACCGCAAAACCACCTCCCCAAATGGCAATACTCTGATTATTAGATGGAAATGACAGAAAAGTGGTAAGATTTTCAATAATGTAAATTTTCTCGCACCGAAGGTCAATACCCTTAAATTCACTTTGCCAAACACTCAGATAACTAAGATTTGGGTGAAGTCTTAACGAATCATCATGAAAGCGAATTTTGATATTTTGTTCTTCAATTTGAAGATGAAAGCGTTTGAAGAAATTGGTTTCTTCGCTCTTAATATAGGCTGGAATTAGAAAATCAAGTAACGTTTTCAAAATTCCTTGATGTGTTTCAATAAATTTCGTAGATACATTTATTGGAAGACTTCGTAAATACAAATTTGGCTGTGGATTCTGCAAAAAATAATGACACACTTTTAGTAAATCCGCTCAATTATCCAGATTCTCATTTACAATTTTTGGAGACCTTTCAAGTATTCCTTTTAGTGCTGCAATACTTTCTAAAATTACATCAACTGTATTAATAAACTCCTGATAATCAGCACATTTACCAATAAATTGCAAGAAATCTAATTTACTTTCAAATTCAATTTTGCTAATCTCGCTTTGCCTTGTTTTTAGATTTTCTTTTAAAGTTAACCAATATCCAAAGCCAATTTTATTTTTAGAATTGATTAATAATTCCTTCTGTTGCTCAAAAATATAATCAAACCCTTCATTTTTTTCTAATTCCTTACTCGATGGAATCAACATCGGGAATAAATCTTCTTCCGAAAAGTAAGACTTCAAAACCTTCTCGTACTGGCGATTTGCCTTATTTTTTAACTCATTAAGCGTTATCATATTCCAAAGATTCTTCTTCTATAAATTCCTCTTTACGTTCTTTATATTCCAAAATCGGAATATCTCTTACCGTTGATATCCGACTATCTTGTTTGCCTTTCGTAACCCAATGAATAACCGAAACATAGTCCTCAACCAACTGAATGGCATTTTGAGGGGTAATTGACATCAACTGAATGCCCAGACTTTTACATAATTTCAGCAAATATTCAGATTTATTATCATCCAAATTTGCGAAGGCTTCATCAACAACAATAAACCGAAATGACCAATTATTGTTGTGTTCACGATTAATGCCAAACTGATTGGCAATAGATGAAATCAAAATAGCATACGTTAATTGAGCCTTTTCACCCGTTGATAATCCCTCCGAACTCTCATAAATTCGCCTCACGTGGTTATCGGTTTTGAAAGATTCTTTCGCCTTAAAATCTGACCATTTTCGCACGTCCGTTACCTCTCTACGCCATTTTTCTTCTTTTTGTAATTGCTCAACAAATGGTTTTATTCGTTCCACAAAATGAGCAATATCCGCTTCTTTTGGGTCTTGGGCTAAGGCGATTTTTGAACGGTCAGCTCGCCAATTTACCATGTCAATATTCCTAAAATCCCGAATCATCGGAGTTTTCGTATCAACCCGTTCCAGTTGAATAAAAGTATCAGGATTCTGATTGAAAGGAATGTTAATTAAAGTTTCATTGATTTCGTCAATTGTATCAATAATTTTGTCGTGCTGCTCCTCCAATTTTGCACAAAAATCGGATAAATTTCTAACCACACCATCCTTAAATTCATCTCTGAAACGTTTCTCTAATTCCTCTAAATTTTGCGTTTTGATTTGTTCATATAAATCCAAGTATTCGGGCAATTGGTCAATTTCAGCTTTCAAATTATATATATCACTATTCCAGTCTGTAAATTTATCTTGAATTTCTTTTTTAGGATTTTTATACTCCCACATCACCACCCGAATATTTCTTTCTTGCGCATTTTTCTGAGTTCCTAAATCCGTAATCTGCTCTTGTATTTTTACATAAAAAGCACTTTTTATTTTGTTAAAATCTTGATAATCAAGCATATTCAACAAATCAACCGTTATTTCATCTACTTGTTTCAATTCATTTTTATGGTTTTCAGAATCAAAATTTTCAATGAAAAATGCTTGATTTCTTTGTTGCTCTTTCAACGTTTCAATTACTCCTTCAATCCGATTATGAGCTAAATATGTTGCCTGTTTTTCTTTATCTAATTTTTCAATCCTCTTCTTCAAATCTTCTAACTGCTTTTTCATCTCTTTTAAAGAAACATTCGAACTCTCCAAAACTTCTTTATCTTTGGTTAAGGCCGTAATTTTCAAAGCATCTCTTTGCCAATTTAAGGTGGAAAAATCATCTGCTTTAAGAAAGAAATTCAAGTTTTATTCTTTCCCTTCAATTTCTATAACATCATCATCAAGCCTTTTTTTATGTTTTTCTAACTTCGTAATTTCGCCACTCAATTCAGTACCTTTCCGCTTCAAACTTCCCAATAATTCCCGATTATCCCAACCCAAAATATGTCGATTAGCTGCATTATCATCACGTTCATGTCGATTTTTATTTCTCACTAATCCCGAAGGCATTAAAGCCTTTTCACAACGTTCAAACTCAGACAAATTCTCCGTACAAAAATACCCAAATCTACTAACTATCTGATTTTCAACCCAATCAACAAATTTACTTTTAGGATTAAAGTCTAACTTTGTTACGACAAAAGGTCGATTATCCTTAAATAATGTTGTAGGAATTTTACCTTCAACTTTAAAATATACGATTTTACCTCTCAAATCCCTTTGCGAATGTATGTATGAATTGACTTCAGAATAATATTTATCAGGAACAAGTAAACATAGACCCAAACCGTGTAAAACCTTTTCAATGGCATTATTCCAAACCTTTTTTTCTTCTGGTTTTACTTGAATAATTTCTGCAACAAAAGGGATTTCCGTTTCCGAAACTTCAACTGCTTTCAAAATTTCTTGTCGTATTTCAGCCACCCGACCCGTAATTTTACTCGTACTATTTTCAAGTTGTTTGATTTCTTCGAAAATCCTTTCAAATTCTATCTCCTTAACTTTTAAGTTTATTCTAACTTCATATCTTTGATTATCCAAAGCTAATTTTTGGTCTTTCAAATCTGGCTGTAAAACGATTGCATTTTCTTGGTTTTGCGTAAAAAGTAACTCATCTGGATTCTCAATAAATCCTAATTTTCTGGCAAGACGATTATAGGCTTCCGAATTACTATATTTCTCTTTCTTGCTTTTTTCTGCATCTTTTATATCACGTTCTAACGATTTTATTTGTTGGTCAACCTGATTATTTCCGATTGAAACCTCTAATTGAATCCATTTATCGACTGCATCTCCTAATTCTTGTTCCTGTTCTCCTAACTTTTTGATTAACCTATCACCTTCTCGGTCTTGTCTCTCTATTTATCTCTCCCAGAGTCCCATTTGCTGTTGAGCAAACCAAGGTTCTAACAACCTCTTTTGATTCATAAGCATCTCTAAATCAGACACCAAACTTTGATATTTTTCATTAAAATCATTAATTGGTTTCAATAAGTCTAACTGAATTCGTGCTTTTTCAAGTGCTTGATACGACATTAAAAGCGTCTGATAATTATCCATTAATTTACCAAAATCTGACTCCGCTGTACTTTCTTCAAGCATATTTGTTAGGATAAATTCATCTAAATTACCCAAAACTTTCATGCCTACGGTTTGATTAAAAAGCGTCAAAGCCTTGTCGCTTTTCATCCCAAATAATCGTTGAAAAGTTGTAGCATATTTTGGAAAAGAATCAAAATCGTCAATTTTTGTATTACACTGACGTTTCAAAGATCTTAACCAAGCACCATCACTTCCAAATTTGATATGCTCAGCAATAGACAATTCCATTTTGGCAATCAAGTATTTTTTTGCAAGCCACTATTGTTAAACCATCGAACTTGTACCAACGTAATCGGCACACTCGAAGGATTCGTAAAAACACCAAGAATTATTGAATAAGTCTCCTGACGATTTGTTCGCAATTTCTCGACCTTAGAATTCGTTTGTTCAGCATTCTGAGTACGTCCAAAATGCCCCTCAACGTAGGATTCCTCCGTTCGGTCTTTTTTAACACCAGAAGATTGATTGAAAAATCGTTTTTGAGGATTAACCAAAAGGCTTAATAATCCATCAACGAGAGTCGTTTTTCCAGAACCATTTGCTCCAGTGAGTAGCGTATTATTCCCCTCAAGGGAAAGTTTCCAAATATCTTGTTCCGATTTGCCTTGGTGGAAAGTTCCCCAATTAAAGACTTCAAATGTTTTGAGCCGATAGCCCGAATGTGTAGAATTAGTATCAAATAGAGTCAGCATAGTGTTGTAGTTTTATCTTAAATTCTTCGAGTTTATCATTACTAATTTTCGCTCTTAAAATTGTCTTAATTTCATATTGATTATTAACTGCTTTAAGTTCACCCCTAACTGATTTATCCTCTCTACCAATATTCAAGAAATCTAAATCTTTCATTTTATCAATTAAAGTATCCAGTTTACCAATCAAAGCCTTTTTATTTGTCTGGTCTTTAAAAAATAATTCAATTTTACTCCTAATTTGCTCACCCGTAACAAACAATTTACTACTATTTCCTCCTTGAATACGAGTTTCATTCTCCTCTAACATATCCCTCAAAATCACGCAGAGTAAACTTTGTTCATACGTTAAGGCAATTTTACTAATCAATTTAATCGGAATATTTACCTCATCTTCACCAAATTCTTTCTGTTTAAGACGAGCATATCCATCTGTTCGATTGAGTTCAATCTCCAATCCAATCACGGCGAAATACTCACGGATTGCCGTTTCATGCTGTTGTAATATACTCCAATATTTACGGTCATCATCGTAAATTGCACGTTTTTGCATAAATTTAACGATGGCAGAAGAATAAGGTGTTGTCATAATTTATCTACAAAAAATAATTTCAGGAAACTCAACAATACGCCCAGAACCAATCTCAAAGGCTTCTTTTTGTTTATCATTAATCAAACGTTTTTCCGACTGAGACGCAATAGCTCCATAAGCCATCAACTCCGATAAACCATATTTCAGACCGTATTCTTCCACAATTTTCTTCAGAGTTACTTACGAATTTTCACGTAATATTAGCTTAATATTTGCCAATAAAACCGATTTATCAACCGTTTTACTCATTAATTGTTGTAAATCAATGGTAGAATCATCTTTAACAACTGATAAACTTCGAGGAATAATATTACTATTATGTTCTTCCAAACTCACATAAACATCAGTGGAAATATAGTCAGCACTATCTTCAATTTCAAGAAAAATCATATTCTGCGGTGATTTATTGATAACCTCAAAAGCCAAAGTCTTAATCTCATTAATCAACATGAGCGATTTACGACGTTCCATAACATTTTTTTTCGAAATGATTTTTTGAAGCTTTTTCATCAATGAATCAAATGATTCATTCACTTTCCGACCTTCAATGTTCAAATACAACCAAATTTTTTTCAAAATTTTATCTTCGGGACGAATATCCCTATCTTGCATCAATTCAAAAACTTTTTTAATCAATTTGTCAAGTTCTTGTTTTTGCTGTGGATCATTAAGGTATGCGAATCAGGGGTTAAATAATTCAAAAAAAAAACAGACGTAGTTTAAATTGAGTTAGGATTTCATGCACGAACTCCTACTTATCAAGTTATAATTTTACGTCTGCGAAGAGTATAACGACTATCTTCGCTGGAATGTTCAGCGATTTAGCCCTAATGGGCAAGAAGGTCAAATCAGTGATGAAGAAATCATCACTATTTACTTATTTTGTGTAGCTTATGAAGAGAAATATAAAGTAAAATCTATCCATAAGCA
>NZ_CBABQS010000089.1:0-16900 GCF_964672035.1 Arcicella sp. | reverse complement strand
GTAGGTTGTTTCACAGGGCGAATTACTCTAAAACCCACAAATGGAGAATCGGCATTCCACCATTTACTTTTTGGAATTTGTGGGTCACGGCGGTTCCAGATTAGGTCAGATTTTAGGCGGTCGGCACTGCGTAATTCGTTTTCTTCGCTTTGGTAATTTCCACCTTTTACCGTACTTGGATAACGCTTTACTTTTACATTATACGGATTCGTTTTTCCTTCCGAAATGCGCTTGTAAAATTCCGCATCGTATTGGTCAATTGTCCATTCTGCCACATTTCCCAACATATCGTACAAGCCCCAAGCATTTGGTTTTTTCTCCGCCACGTGATGATATTTTTCTTCTGAATTAGTCTTAAACCATGCGTAATTATTTAATTCAACGGGGTTTTCGCCAAAAAAGAATCTGCTTTTACTGCCTGCTCTACAAGCGTATTCCCATTCTGCTTCGGTGGGTAATCGGTAGAAAAAACCCGTTTTATAATACAACCATTTGCAGTACATCAAAGCGGCGTATTGTTGCATGGAATTGGCAGGAAATCCGCCTACTTTTCCCATGCCCAACGTAAAATCTATGTACGGTGGACTCGGTCGAGTGATGGCATCGGGTTTGGGTTCGGGATCACGTTCTTCTTCAAAAAATAATTGGTATTCATCGTAAGTCACTTCGGTTGATTCCATCCAAAAGGCTTCCATTTTTACTTTTACTTGCGGACTTTCATCGGCTTCATGACCTTTTTCGGTTTCGGGACTTCCCAACGTAAACTCTCCCGCAGGAATGGGCATCATTTTAAACTTTACGGTTGTGTTAGGAATAACTTGTTCGTAAACCTTAAAATCCTGTGAAATAGCGATTTGATTGATAAAAAGGGAAAAGAGGAAAAATGTTTTTTTCATGGTGTTGGTGAAAATTTAAGAATTCAAAAGTACAAAAAGATTAATTACAATTTACGATTAATTCGATTTACGATTGTGGTTTTGAATCGTAAATCGAGCTAATCGTAATTATGAGAACAGAATAATTAACTGATTCATTTTTTCTCTAAATTCCCCTCAAATCCTTCCGATTGCCACATTTTCAATTTTCCTTTCTGCACTTCTGCCATCAATAATTCACAATTTGGCATGGATTTTATCAAACGAAGAGCTCTTTTTACAGATAACACACTGCACGCCGTTGCGAGCCAATCAGCGGTTGCACCATTAGGGGCAATTACGGTTACATTGCGTTGGTGCGTTAAGCCCAATCCCGTCTGCGGATTGACAATATGCGAGTATTTTTTGCCGTTAATTTCCACATATTGATACATATTTCCAGAAGTAGCAACGGCTTGGTTTTGTAGTATTAAATATCGCTCCATCAATTCTTCGGAATCGGGAATATTAACGCCAATTCGCCAGTTTATACCAGTCATTGCCAAATCTCCGCCCGCATCCACCAAAACTTTTTCAATGCCTTTATTTTTGCAATAATCAACAATCACTTGAGCCACATAACCTTTGGCAATTCCGCCTAAATCTAATTGCGTATTGGCGCTAAGAAGTTTAACCGAATGAGTTATTGAATCTAAAATAATATATTGATAACCAACACTTTTAAGCATATTTTTCAAAATATTTCCCTCTGGCAAAACCTTCTCTTTCCGTACTTTTCGCCATAATTTCACGATGCTTCCAACGGTAATATCATACGCACCTTCACTTTGTTTTGATGCCTTTATGGACAAATTCAAAATATCCCACAATGCGGGTGAAACTTTCGTAAAGGTATTAGTGCCAGATTTTTTGCTTAATAGATTTAATTCGCTGTTTTCCAGATAATCACTGTAAATTAAATTCAAAGAATCAGCAATTTTGTAGGCTTCTGTGGCGATTTGGTTGACTTTTATGGAATCATCGGTGTATAAAGTGATGTTCAAAGGCGAACCCATTTTTGGTTGAGAGAAGGTGTATTTTTTTGATTGAGAGAGACAAAAATTACCTAAAACTAAAAAGTAAGATAGAATTATTACACGCATATTATCAGAATTTCACAAGGTTTTAATAACAATTATGGACAAAATCTTTTAAAAGTACAAATTTCATAGTAACTTTGACTTGCAAATAACAATATCAACGATATTTGCCATGTTAGACTCATCAAAGTTCCTTTTTGAAGCCCTCACGTATGACGATGTGCTTCTACTACCTGCTTATTCAGAAGTCCTTCCACGTGAAGTTACGACCACTACCAGACTTACCAAAAACATTACGCTCAACATTCCGATTCTTTCCGCTGCGATGGATACTGTTACGGAAGCTGAATTGGCTATTGCGATGGCTCAAAATGGTGGAATCGGCATTATTCACAAAAATATGACCATTGCCCAACAAGCAGAACAGGTCAGAAAAGTGAAGCGTTCGGAGTCTGGAATGATTATAGACCCCATTACTTTAACGGAAGATAAAAATATTGGAGACGCTCAAAAAATTATGCGAGAATCCAAAATTGGCGGTATTCCTATCATCAATAATACTGGAAAATTAGTGGGTATTTTAACCAATCGTGATTTACGTTTTCAACGAGATATGTCTCGTCCAGTAACAGAAGTAATGACAACTGAGAAAATGATTACTGCCAAAAAAGGAACATCCTTGGATGATGCAGAAGTTATTTTACAGGAATATAAGATTGAAAAATTGCCCATCGTTGATGAAGAATATAAACTCATCGGATTGGTAACTTATAAAGATATTATCAAGCGTAAAAGTCATCCAAATGCTTGCAAAGACCCATTAGGACGCTTGCGTGTAGGTGCGGCAGTTGGCGTAACGCCCGATTTACTCGACCGTGTGGCAGCACTCGTAAATGTAGGCGTAGATGTGGTCAGTATTGATACTGCTCACGGACATTCAAAAGGGGTAATTGAAGCCTTGAAATCAGTAAAAAAGGCCTATCCAAACCTTGAAGTAATATGTGGAAATGTGGCCACGGGTGCGGGTGCAAGAGCCTTGGCTGAAGCTGGAGCCGATGCCATTAAAGTAGGTGTTGGGCCAGGCAGTATTTGTACAACTCGTATTATTGCGGGCGTTGGAATGCCCCAATTATCAGCCGTTTATGAAGCTGCCAAAGCGGTAAAAGACTTAGATGTTCCAATTATTGCGGATGGTGGTATTCGTTTTTCCGGTGATATCGTGAAAGCAATTGCGGGCGGTGCAAGTTCTATCATGGTTGGTTCGATGTTAGCAGGAACCGACGAAGCTCCAGGTGAAGTTGTATTATTTGAAGGACGTAAATTCAAGTCATATCGTGGTATGGGTTCAGTTGAAGCAATGGAAGATGGTTCAAAAGACCGTTATTTCCAAGATGCTGAAGATGATATTAAGAAATTAGTACCCGAAGGAATCGTTGGACGAGTACCATTCAAAGGTTCGGTTACGGAAATTATTTACCAAATGGTAGGTGGTTTGAAAGCAGGAATGGGCTATTGTGGAGCGGGTTCGATTGATGCGTTGAAAGAAGCTCAATTCGTAAAAATTACCTCAGCTGGAGTAAAAGAAAGCCATCCACACGATATTTCTATTTCTAAGGAAGCACCAAATTATAGCTCTAAATAGATTTTGGGGATTAGGGATTGGGTAATTAGGGATTAGTAAAACATTTTCGATTTTGGTAACTTAAAATTGAGAATGGACTTTCAACCCCCTAAGCTAATTACCTAATCCCCAATTACCCAATCCCTAAAACAATGGCAAAGGATAAAATAGAAAAAAACGTAGAAATCAAGAATCGGAGGGCATCTTTCGAATATGCTTTCTTGGAAAAATATACGGCAGGAATTATGCTGATGGGAACGGAAATTAAGTCTATTCGTCAAGGAAAAATCAACTTGACGGATGCTTATTGCTTGTTTCTGGGGGAAGGATTGTATATCCGCCAAATGAATATTTCTAAATATAATGAAGGAACACATTACAACCATGACCCTTTGCAAGATAGAAAATTATTATTAACCAAACGTGAATTACGCAAACTCCAAAATAGTTTGAAGGACGTGGGTCTAACAATAATTCCTACTCGTATGTATATTTCTGACCGAGGTTTTGCCAAGGTAGAAATCGCTTTAGCAAAAGGCAAAAAACTCTACGATAAACGGGATTCTATCAAAGAAAAAGATGTGAAACGAAGTATGGAAAGGGAATAAAGTATTAGACCACGGATTCTACAGATTTACACAGATTATAATTAAAAAATCCGTGTAAATCTGTAGAATCCGTGGTCTAACTTTATTCTGCATAGCAAAAAGTATTTTAAAAATCTTCATCCAAAGAGAACGACATTGATTCTTTCTCTGACATCACACCTGATTTTTGGTATTCTGCCACCCGTTTCTCGAAGAAATTAGTTTTACCTTGCAACGAAATCATTTCCATAAAATCGAAAGGATTTTGAGCATTAAATTGCTTTTCTAAACCCAAAGCTACCAACAAACGGTCGGCAACAAATTCGATGTATTCACACATCAACTCCGCATTCATTCCGATTAAAGAAACAGGCAAAGCATCCGTTACAAATTCTTTTTCGATAGAAACTGCGTCCAAGATGATGGTATAAATATCTTCTGGATTTAATTGATTTTTGATATGGTCGGTATACAAAAGACAAGCAAAATCGCAGTGCAAGCCTTCGTCTCTCGAAATCAATTCATTTGAAAATGCAAGTCCTGGCATCAAACCACGTTTTTTCAACCAGAAAATTGAACAGAAAGAACCTGAAAAGAATATACCTTCAACAGCGGCAAAAGCAATTAAACGCTCCGCAAAATTACCGTCATTAATCCAACGCAAAGCCCAATCTGCTTTCTTTTTCACACACGGAATCGTATCAACCGCACGCAACATTTTATCTTTTTCGGTTGGATTTTTGATGTACGTATCAATCAGTAACGAATAGGTTTCTGAGTGAATATTTTCCATCATAATCTGAAAGCCGTAGAAACATTTTGCTTCGGCATATTGTACTTCTGAAAGAAAATTAACCGCTAAATTTTCATTTACGATACCATCAGAAGCAGCAAAAAAGGCTAATACGTGCGAAATAAAGTGTCTTTCACCATCATTCAAACGATTTTCCCAGTCGTTAGTATCTTGCGAAAGGTCGATTTCCTCGGCTGTCCAAAATGAAGCTTCGGCTTTTTTATAAAATTGCCAAATGTCATTGTGCTTAATCGGAAACAGCACGAAGCGATTTGGGTCTTCGACTAAAAGGGGTTCTACTTGTTGTTGAATATTACTCATTTTTCGGAAGGATTATAGTTCTGAACTGATATTGGGTTGAAAAAAGCAAGGCTTTTGTAATAGACATACGATTTTAGAAAATCGTGATACATATTGGCGATTATCAGAAAAAACTAATGATTTTAAATTATAGTTACTTTAAATATGGAAACAAAATTACAAATTTGATAACAAATCTGCCTTTATTAGAACGTGATTAATTTGGATATTTGATAAAAACTTGATTTTCCTGACGAATGAATCTTAATGGAAAATTATTTTATCAGTACTATTTAGTGGAGTGTTATGATTTACAAAATATCTTACAAAATAGTGAAGTAAATTGTTTTATGTTTTTGAAGATTTATTCTCAAATTTAGAAATCTATTTGGGTAATAACTAATGAAACTTGTGTATTCTTGATAGATTAACAAAATAAAATACTTAAATTCAACTTTACATTCAAGAACAAGATTTTTCTCAATAAATTAAACAAAATGACACAGGATTTTACGGGTAAAGTTGCCATGGTTACGGGAGCAGCATCGGGTTTGGGTAGGGCAACAGCGCTGTTATTTGCAGCACGTGGAGCAAAAATAGTGGTTTCGGATGTGGCCGTGGAAGGTGGACTTGAAACCGTAAAAATGATTCAAGACAAGGGCGGAGAAGCTACTTTTATTGAATGTAATGTGGTCAACGAAGAATCCGTTAATAACCTGATTTTCAAGACAGTAGAAACTTATGGGCGATTGGATTGTGGAATAAATAATGCTGGAATTGGCGGTATGTGGACGAGTACAAATAAATATCCAACCGATAATTTTGAGAAAGTAATGGCGGTCAATACCACGGGCGTATTTATGTGTATGCGAGCGGAATTGAATGTAATGTTACAACAAGGCTCGGGCGCAATTGTCAATGTTTCATCCATTGCTGGCTTGTCTGGCTTTCCCAAAAATATTGCTTACGCTGCCAGCAAACACGCCGTGGTGGGCATGACAAAATCGGCGGGTTTAGAGTATGCAAAAAAGAACATTCGAGTAAACGCTGCTTGTCCAGTGTTCACCATTACGCCTCTGGTTACTGATATGTTTGATGTAATTGGCGAGGATATGAAGGATAAATTAGAAGCCTCAATTCCGATGAAACGCTTTGGCCAACCCGAAGAAATTGCCGAAGCAATCGTTTGGTTATGCTCAGATGCCGCCTCATTTATTACGGGTCACGCCTTACCAATTGATGGTGGAATCATGGCAGGATAAATTTGCTTCTTTCGAGGTAATGATTAGACCACGGATTTTACGGATAAAACAGATTTACACGGATTTTTTAAAATTTATCTGTGTAAATCTGTAACATCCGTAAAATCCTTGGTCTAATGTTTTAGCGTAATTTCGCTTACTTCTGGGTATTTTAGTAGTTTTGAGAAATCGGTTTTCCAGAAATCTAAATCCAATAATTGCCCTTCAGTATCGTGCGTAAGCGTAATCATCACGAGCGTGTTGTCGGTATCAACATATTCTACTTGTATCAAATCTCCTGCATAGGCATCTGGGTCGTTATTCAAACTGATGCTTCCCATTTTCCCATCTTCATATTCAAAAACATCTTCATCGATGGGATAATCACTTACGCTTAGGTTGAGGTTTTCTAATAAAAAGACAATTAACTCCTTTTCGTTTTCTCTTATTTTTCTGGTTTGACTCATTTTGTGTTACTTTTTGTAATTTTGTAAATATACTATCAAAAACTCACAGCTTGTAGCGCAATGCTCACAGCTTTTTAATAAATGAATTACTTAGAAGGATTAAATCAACCGCAACAAGAGGCGGTACAACATATCAACGGGCCACTGATGATTATTGCTGGGGCGGGTTCGGGCAAAACACGTGTGCTAACCTATCGCACGGCATATCTTATCGAAAAAGGCATTGACCCATTCCAAATTTTATTGCTAACTTTTACCAATAAAGCTGCGGGAGAAATGCGTCAACGGGTTGAGAAAATTATTGGAAATGATGCCAAAAATCTCTGGATGGGAACTTTTCACTCCGTTTTTGCCAAAATACTTCGTTTCGATGGAAAACATTTGGGTTATACTTCCGACTTCTCCATTTATGATACCGACGATTCAAAATCTCTCATCCGAAGCATTGTTAAAGAGCGTGGTTTGGACGATAAAGTTTATAAAGCTAACGTGGTTTTTAACCGTATTTCGGGCGCAAAAAACCGTTTAATTGGCCCCGATGAATACGTAAATAATCCAATAATTTCAGCGGATGATACGGCGGCAAAATTGCCAGAAATGGGTAAACTCTACAAGATTTATGCCCTCCGTTGCTTCCAAGCCAATGCGATGGATTTTGATGATTTGTTGTTCAATACCAACATTCTTTTTCGTGACCATCCTGCGGTTTTGGATAAATATCAACGCAAGTTTAAGTACGTTATGGTGGATGAGTTTCAGGATACAAACGTCTCTCAGTACCTGATTGTCAAGAAGTTATCCGATATTTCGCAGAATCTTTGTGTCGTGGGCGATGATGCACAATCTATCTACGCATTCCGTGGAGCAAGCATTGATAATATTTTGAATTTAGGAAAAGACTATCCAACGATGACCACCATTAAGTTGGAGCAAAATTATCGTTCTACACAAAATATTGTGGAAGCGGCCAACTCAATTATTGCCAAGAATAAGAACCAATTACAGAAAACTGTTTTTACGGAAAATGAAGAAGGTTCGTTGATTGAATTAATAAAAGCAAGTTCGGATAATGAGGAAGGAAGACTGATTTCGACGCATATTTTTGAGTCAAAAATGGCTCATGGACTTCGGAATACAGATTTTGCAATACTTTACCGTACCAATGCTCAGTCCAGAACTTTTGAGGAATCGTTACGAAAACTGAACATTAAATACCGAATAATTGGCGGAACATCTTTCTACCAACGTCGTGAGATTAAGGATTTATTGGCGTATTTTAGATATACCATCAATCAAAATGACGAAGAGGCTTTTAAACGCATTATCAACCTCCCAAAACGAGGAATTGGCGACACGACCATCGCCAAAATTGCCATCACCGCTAACGAACAACAGATTTCGATTTGGGAAGTAATTTCCAACATTAAACAGTACCAAACTGGAAGAATGTCTGAGGCAATTGATGGTTTTGCAGACTTGATTAAGTCGTTCAAAATCATGGTTGAATCGGGCAAAAAAGATGCGTATGAAGTGGCTTCGCACATTGCCAAATCGTCGGGTTTATTGAAAGAATTGCACGAAGACAAAACCGTTGAAGGGCTTTCGAGATACGAAAACGTGCAAGGATTATTGAACTCCATCAAGGAATTTGTGGATAATCCAGATGAAGGTGTAGAGGACAAAAACCTCAATACTTTCCTGCAATCGGTATCTTTGATGACAACCGCCGACCAAGACGACCCCGATGGCGACAACGACCGAGTAACGATGATGACTATTCATGGGGCAAAGGGTTTGGAGTTTAATCATGTGTATGTAGTGGGGATGGAAGAAGACCTTTTTCCAAGTCAAATGATGCTTCAAAGTCGGGCAGATTTGGAAGAAGAACGTCGTCTTTTTTACGTAGCAGTAACCCGTGCGGAGAAGAAATTAGTGATGTCTTATGCCGAGACAAGATACCAATGGGGACGCTTGAAACCCTGCGAACCGAGCCGTTTTTTGGATGAAATCGACCCTAAATATTTGCAATTTGCCAAAAATATTCGCCGTGCCGTGGAAGAAACGCATCGTTTACCGCAAGGTTTTGTGAGAATGTCGAGTAAAGAGCAAAAAATGCCTGATTTTGGCACGAGTGACAAAGCAACGCCAACGAATATTTTGATTCAACGACCATCCGTAACACGCCCAGCGGTGATTGGAAATACGTACAAACCTTCTACCGATTTTACGCCAAGTGATACTAAAAATTTAGCCGAAAATGATAGCGTTGAACACCTGAAATTTGGTTTTGGGAAAGTTAAAAAGATTGATGTAAACGGTACCGACCGCAAAGCAACCATTCAGTTTGAAGGGACGATTGGGGAGAAGACGTTGTTGTTGAGTTTTGCTAAGTTGAGGATATTATAATGGATAAAAAAATGAAAATAACCATAACCCTAATAACCCTAAATTCGGAAAAGACCCTTAAACCAGTTTTAGAAGCAGTTTCTTGGGCGGATGAAATCGTTTTGGTGGATTCTGGAAGTACGGATGGGACTTTAGAAATCGCTCGACAATTCAAGGCTAAAATCGTATTTCGGGCTTTTGATGGGTATGGTTCTCAGAAGAATTTTGCCACTGAACAAGCCTCTAATGATTGGATTTTGTCTTTGGATGATGATGAAATTTTAACGCCTGAATTACAACAGGAAATTCAAAATTTAGACCTTTCAATAACTGATTACCATGGTTTTAAGATTCCTCGCTCGCTAATATTTTTAGGGAAATTATTGCGATTTAGCGGTGAATATAAACGTTTGACGTTAAGACTTTTTAATCGAAAATACAGTAATTGGAATGCTGAATACGTGCATGAAAGTGTGGAAGTGAATGGCAAAATAGGGACTTTAAAACAGCAAATTCTCCACGATAGCTACCGTGATTTGACTGATTATTTCAATAAATTCAATAAATATACTTCGTTCGGGGCAAAGACTTTGGCAGAACGTGGAAAGACGGCTTCAACCTTCAAAACAATCTCTCGATTTCCTACCACTTTCTTGAAAATTTATTTGCTAAAAGGCTCTTGCTTAGATGGTTACGCTGGCTTTATGTGGGCATTATTGACGGCAATGACTCCTGTGGTGAAGTATGCGAAGTTGAGGGAAATGAATACACAGAAATAATTCCTTAAAGTAACCAAGAATTAATCGCAGTAAACTGATTTTCAGGACTTTGTAAGGCTAAAATCAAGTTTTCTAATCGTGCCAACAATTTATCATTATCTACTCTTTTCACGTATGTTGGTAATTGATAAGGACTCAAATCGCAGAACTCCCACGGGTGGAAATATAAACTCAAATAGCCGTCCTTTTTCAAACATCTTTTTGCCGCAAATTGAAAATACCATTCGGGATAATTTTTAAAGCCTAACCAAAATAATGGAATTCTTCCGAAGGGGGTAACGGACGTTGGTAAAATGGTAGTTTCTGGTAATTTATAAACGGTGCGAGGTTTATCTAAATGATTGTATCGCCCTGGCAAAAAAGTGGGATTCATGGACGAATCGTACTGATAACCAGCACTTTGCAATGCTGAATAACTTACGGGTTGCAATCTGGGCATCCGAAAACCAAGCACTTTTTGTCCACTAATTTCCATCAATTTCTCTCTGGATTTCAACAAATCACCGACTTCAAAATTTGAATGATAATAGCCGTGCGAAGCAATTTCATGTCCTTCCGCAACAATTCTTTTGATTTGTTCTACATTATTTTCGGCGTAACAAGCAGTACAAAAGATGGTGGTTTTTACGTGATATTTTCTGAATAAAGCCAACACTTTTTCCATGCCTTCGTAAGACATTCGCATTTTGGTTTGGAAATCGACCGTTTGCCCAAATTCTTCGGGTATATCAAATTCTTCTAAATCGAAGGTTAAAAATATATTGTTCATGTGTTAAAAATGTTGGCACGCAGATAACGCAGATGCTTCGCAACGCAGATTTTCGCAGATTTTCACAAAAAAAGTAAAACATTTCTAAAATTAAAAGCCTTATTTTTATCTGCGTAAATCTGCGTTGCCGAAGGCATCTGCGTCATCTGCGTTCCATAATTTATTTACTCGAAGAAGCGAATTTTTAGTAATCTCATAATATTCCCGAACTCTTTTTTGATTACTTTCAAGCCCATTTGTGAAAGAATTACGCCTTCACGCAAAGTAAGTGGAACGGTTGAAATTACTAAATCATTTTGCTTACAAGCCCTCAGAATAAACTCAGTATCAAACAGATAACGATTTATGATGGTTTTTAAAAATACTACTCTCCCCTTCTGATTAAACCCTTTTAGTCCACCTTGCGTATCGGGAAATGGCAAATTTAAAAACAGCGTATTAAAAACGTGTGAACCCGATGATAAAATCTTGCGATAACGTCTCAAATGATTGGAATATGAAAACTGTCTTTCCCCCAAAACGATGTCTTTTCCTAACAATAATTTATCAATCATGGCCTGCATACACGATAATTCAAACGGAAAATCAACATCTGTATAAACCACAAAATCATGGGTTGCGAGTTTAATCCCTTCCCTTAGTGCGTAACCTTTTCCTTGATTTTCATCGTAAGTAATATATTGAAAATCAGGCAATTGCTCTTTGAGATACGTGATATTTTCCGCTAAAATATTTCTTACTGACCCGTCATTTATCAAGGTAACGTAGAAAGTCAATTCGGGAAATAAAGATTCCAAAACCATGATATTTTTCTTAATATCAACGTGCCAAGTTTGCTCCTCAGGATTATAACACGGCAACACGATGTCAATGGTTTTGTTCATGGAGTGAGTGGTTGATATTTTTGCGTGAAAACTAAATATTGTAAGTGCAACCACACCAATAACACTGGCAAGGCTTTCAAATTGTATGGAATTACGTAATTATTACGAATAAATTTCGGAAATAAATCCGTTGGCGACAAAATCGTGAGGACAAATACAAAAATGATTAATCCTTCTGTGAGCCTATTTTTTGGACTAATTAAATACCAAAAAGCAACGCCCACCACCGAAATAATGTGTGTGTTAGATTCAGCCGCATGATTGAATAAAATTACCCACATCATGATATAAGACATCACCGACAACCGTAAGGTAAGTGACTGATTTTTAACGAGAAAGAAACAAAAAGCAACAAAAATTCCTAAGCAAATCAAGCCAAATAATTGGATATAAATAACAGGAATTGAAGTGGTAATTAAAGTGCAAATCAAGCCAATGACCGACACGCCGTAATTCACTTTATGGTCTTCTTCCAAAAGCGTTAGCCATTCTTGGTAAAGTCTTGGCAATTGGTCGAAACCGACCACAAAAGCGGGTAAAATCGCTAAAAACCCAAAAAATAGGATATAGACGAATACATTTTTGAAGAAATCTTTGCGATAAAAAGGCAATAAAACGGCTGAAATTCCGCCGTAACCTTTAATAAAAAATCCTAATGAGGAAACAAATCCCGTTGAAATTGTTTTGCCATTTTCTAAATTTACAAAAGTCCACACAATCAAGGCGGCAATCAAAGGATTGGTCTGTAAATTGTGCAAAGCAGTCATTAATTCCACAAAAATGAACCACCAAACGAAGGTTTTTTGTTTGTAAGAAATGGGTAAAGCTTTGATGGCGTAAAAGACAACTAAGGCTGAAAATACGTTCCATACACACATTCCTGCCCACATCGGTATCCATGAGAAAGGGGCAAAAAGTACGGCGAAAGTGGGGTGATAAAGGAATAAATCAAAATACTCTTTGGGATATTCCAAATGCAGATTTTGACGATTCAGCAGATGAGCGGTTGAAGCCCTGAAAATTTTGTAATTATTAAAACTTTCGTGCAAATAATGCTGTAAGGCAATGGCAAAACCTGCCAAAATATACACACCCAAGATTACTTTTTCACGAGAAAAAAATAGCTTTGTCTTCTGCCAAAATGAATTCATATCTAATTAAGGAGTTTAAAAACATAAAATTACGGCTTATCTTTTGATTGACGATAAATTAACTCAAAGTCTGTACCGTATTTTTCATTAAATTTGCGCTCTTTATTAATCGTTACATAGAAAACAACTCTTGAAAACATATATTCGCATACTCAAATACGCTGATTCAATCAAGCAATTTGCTTTTCCGTATTTCATCCTTTCATTACTCGCCAGTTTGTTCGGAATTCTGAACTTTACGCTCCTTGCACCACTGTTGGATATTATCTTCAAAGACTTGAAACCCGCTGATTTACAAGAATATAGCGAACAAATGTCTTTTTCATTTAGCATCAATTATTTCAAATATACTTTCTATCATTACTTTTATCAGGTCATTAGTCTTTATGGCAGATTGGGAGCTTTGAAATTTGCCTGTGGCGCTATCGTTGTGTCCGTAATTTTGGCAAATATTTTCAGATATTTATCCCAAAGAATTCTTAAAACCGTTGAAGCTCAGACGATTGCCTCTTTACGTCAGGCAGTTTTTGAGAAAACGATGAAGCTCCATTTTGGTTTTTTTAATAACGAACGAAAAGGAAATTTGATGGCGCATCTCACGACGGATGTGCAGGAAGTTGAAAATTCTATCGGACGAGCATTTACGGCCGCTATCAAAGAAGTTTTTACCTTGGTGATGTATTTTATCACGCTGTTTAATATGTCGGTAAAATTGACGCTATTTTCACTCATTATTTTACCCCTTTCCAGCGGAATTATTGCCTTGATTAGTCGTAAACTTCGCCGTGCTGCCCGTGATGTACAAGCCATGCAAAGTTCGATGGTGAGTACATTGGATGAAGTTTTTGGGGGCATGAGAATCGTGAAAGGATTTAATGCTGAGAAGGTCGTTTCCGAAAAATTTAGAAAAGAAAATTACAGTTATAAAGCGGCCGTTTTACGCATGGTTTATCGCCAAGAAATGACCTCTCCGCTTTCTGAAGCCATGGGTGTTTCCGTTGTAGCGGGGATTTTGTTGTACGGTGGTTCGTTGGTCATTGCGGGCGATAATAGTTTGACTGCTTCCAGTTTTATTGCTTTTATCATCTTATTTTCGCAGGTAATGCGACCCGCAAAATCCATTTCTGATGCTTTCAGTACGGTGCAAAGAGGCATTGCTTCATCCGAACGTATTTTGAAATTAATTGATACCGTTCCTGCCATTCAAGATGCTCCCGATGCCATTGAAATTCAAGACTTCAACCAAGAAATTGAGTTCAGAAATGTGAGTTTTTCGTATGAAACGGGCAGGAAGGTTTTAGATAATATTTCGTTCAAAATACAGAAAGGCAAAACCATTGCCTTGGTAGGAACCTCGGGCGGTGGAAAATCTACCATTGCTGACTTGGTTCCAAGGTTTTATGACCCTTCGGAAGGACAAATTTTGGTGGATGGTGTGGACATAAAATACCTAAAAATTCAGGCATTAACCAAACAAATTGGCATCGTTACGCAGGAGTCGATTTTATTTAATGATACCGTTTTCAACAACATCACTTTTGGCTCACAAGCTACTGAAAACCAAGTAATTGAAGCAGCAAAAGTCGCCAATGCGCACACTTTTGTAAGTCAATTGCAGGAGGGTTATGAAACTTTAATTGGCGACCGTGGCGGACGACTTTCGGGTGGACAACGCCAACGTTTAAGCATTGCCCGTGCGGTATTGAAAAATCCCCCAATTTTGATTTTGGATGAAGCCACTTCTGCCTTGGATACGGAGTCAGAAAAGTTGGTTCAAGAAGCCCTGACGCACCTGATGCAAAACCGTACAACCTTAGTAATTGCCCACCGGTTAAGCACAATTCAACACGCTGACGAGATTTTGGTCATCAATAAGGGAAAAATTGTGGAGCGAGGAACACACGACGAATTATTGCAAAATGAAAATGGATTTTATCGAAAATTGAATAGTATGCAGGAGTAAATTATTCGGCAAAAATATCTTCTACCGATAATTCCACCTTAGTACTTTCATCTATTACTATTTCATTTCTTTGAAAAATCTGTTGTTTTCCATCAGGAGTCAATACATGAACGGTTTTTAGTACAGGAATAATTATCCAACAAGATTTTACGCCCGAAGGGAAATAAATATCGTAAACTTTATCAGTTATATCATTAAACGCTTGTTTGGGAGAGAGGATTTCAATTGCTGTTAGTGGAGTTTCAAAAGTTCTAATGACATCATGAATCCAGTCTATCTTTATGGAATTACAAATTGAAATATCAGGTTTTACACGTCCATACGAAAGCTCGAATTCAAGTTCTGGCATAATGCTGTACTGTTTTCGATATTTTGCTAAAGCGATAATAAGATTACAAGATAGCTGAGAGTGGTTAATTGACATAATATCTTCTGACTGAAAGTCTTCTATTTCTAAAACGGTTGCTTCCATAATAATTTTATTGTTTTACCAAATATACTTTAACTTGCTGAATTTACGGCTTCTCACACAAAGTTATTTTGTAAAATTTATGCTTATATAACCTTAACTCAAAATTGCAACAATCACTATTTAATTAACCGATAATTACGATATTCCCCTATCCGCCAACCCGTTAGCTTTTCAACCCAGTTTCTGAATCGGGTTTTTAAGGAAGTCTTTTTTTCTTTGATGTTAAAATTAAATTGCCAATTCACACGGGCAATACGGGCTTGCATGACTGCGGGATGCGTGCCCTTGAAATTTGTCAAAGAATCAATTTCTGAATAATCAAAATTGTCTAATTGCGGTTTTAAGGCATCCACTTTCTCTTCATTTGCCCAAAATTTAATGGAACTTTTCATCTTCTCTCGTTGAATTTCGGGCGGTTTCACCCAACCGTAATGATAAATGTACGCATCAATCATTTTTACGCTAAGTTTCTGATTATCAGTCGTTCGGAATCCTTGGGCATCTTTATAGGAAGTTACTTTTCCAGTATTCCGAATCACCCGAATTTCTCTTCGATACCAACGATGAGCATCGGCTACGTACTGATACGTTCCGTAAAAGTGTTGATATTTGAAGAGTAAACCATCCACGTTCAAATCAAACAAATTATCTTGCATCGCTTGATGAATGGTGGATAAATATTGGTCGTGCACCACTTCATCGCCCTGCACATAAAAACACCAATCCGAATCGGGCGAAACAGCCGCCAATGCCTTATCCGTTTCCTCCGCCAAGACTTTTCCGCCTTCCCGCAAGGTATCATCCCAAACGGTTTCGATGATTTTGATTTTGGGAGAATCAATACTTTTTATCAATTCCAAGGTATCATCATCCGAATTTCCAACGGCAACAATCATTTCATCACAAATGGGCAAGATAGACGTAATTGCCTCCACAATAGGATAATCAAACTTTATGGCATTGCGGACAAAGGTAAATCCTGATATTTTCATGTTTATTTAATCTTAAAAATATAAAACGTCTCATTATGATTGTGCGATGGGTTCATCAAATACGCCAAATTATCCACAAAACTGGGTTCAATATCAATTTCGTGTTGCATCGTTGGGAAAACACTTTTTACTTCAATGAATCGTTTTTCTAAATCTGTATTTCCTACCAAAATGATGTAATTGGGCTTAATTTTCTTACCTGAATTCAGTTCTTTGGGCAATTCTGCCATTTTTTCGTGCGAATCCACCATGAAATAATCGTAGTGTTTTTGGAGATAAAATGGAGCTTCGGGTTGTGATGATTCATAATTTTGAATGAGAAAATTTTGTAAATCTCCCTTTTCACGTAAATAATTCATACTCTCGACCCGTGAGCGTTTTGTGTAGGTAACCGAAAGCAAAAACAGCAAAACAGTATTCAAAACCACGAACCAACTAATGGCAAATTTGGTAAAACCACGAAGCCAATTTTTGGCCGAATTTTGTTCATAAATATCCCTAAAACCGATGACTCCCAAGATGATAAACAAGGGCAAAAAGGG
>NZ_CBABQS010000088.1:0-16997 GCF_964672035.1 Arcicella sp. | reverse complement strand
GGCAAATCTCCAATCGTTCGTGCGTATCTACTATGAATTTTGAAGCTAATGGTATGACACAGAGGACAACAACTGGAAATTTGACAGCTGCACACCTCGAAATCAATATTTGTGGTAGTATTTTGAAATTTGAGTAACGTAAAATCCAGTTCAGATGGCAAAAATAGTGATTGTTTCATCCGCCAAAACTAAGCTAAAAATACAGCTTTCACCAAAATTGACGAAGAACCTTATTGACTGGAATATACAGTTAGTTTCACGTCTTTATTTTGAGAACCTTTCGGGCTACCTAAACGCATACCCTCACTTTTCTTTCTGGCTAAGGCTTCTTTGGTTCTTTGGGAGATTAGATTTCTTTCAGTCTGTGCCGAAAGGCAAAAGCCAACACTTTTGAGTTGATGTTATTGCCCAACTCATAGCCCTCTTTAATGGCAAAAACCTTTATGTCCTTTTCCATACAGTCGTGAAGGATTGACATTACCTCCATTAGATTTCTTCCTAAGCGTGAAAGTTTACTCACCAGAAAAATATCTCCTTTTTCCATGCGGGTCAATAATTCACCCACTTTACGGTATTTGACAGACCTAACCCCCGATGCAGTTTCTTCTACCCATTGGTCAATAGAGAGTTTTTAGCATTGAGAATTTCATAGCGTTGGTTTTCAACGGTCTGTTTGTCGGTAGAGACTCGTAAATAAGCGTAAATCATAGCTAAAATCTTTGATGTTAACTAACACTTAATACTACATTAAATTTATACAATAGTAGCCTAAAAGTGTAGTAATTAATGACTATCTATTTTTAATCAATTCCAAAGGATGTTTTTTATGTCAAAGTAAATAATGTAACTTTTCAAATAAATAATTTAACTTTTTTTAAAAAAAACTAAGGGTAAAAATAATTATTCTTGTCTAAATTAATAAGAGAGCTTAAAAGACATGACTGATAAATTAGAAAAACAATCCAACAATATTGAAACACAATTGCTAATTCTAAATAAGGGAGCCAACAATAGTAAAATTTTGGATTCCGAAATTTTTATTCGACAGTCTTTCAATGAGAATCCCAGTAAAGGCTATGAACTGCTTTTTAGAAAATATTATCGTGCCTTATGTAGCCATGCTGTAAGGTTTGTTTACTCAAAAGAGACTGCCGAAGATATTGTAGGAGATGTTTTCTTGGTTCTCTGGAAAAACAAAGTTCATGAGCAAATAAATACTTCCTTTAGAGCATATCTGTACGTAGCTGTGCGAAACCGTGCCATTAATTATTTACAATGGGAGTTTAAAAAAGATACTGATATTGATACAATTCACGAAAATAATCTAAATCAAGTACATGATGATACCCCTCAAACAATCCTACAATATGATGAACTTTTTCAGAAAATTGAAACTGGCATAAAAGCACTACCACCTCAATGTCAGAGTGTATTTTTAATGAGTCGTTTTGAAAATAGAAAAAATCGAGAAATAGCCATTGAGTTAGGTATAGCCCTCAAAACCGTGGAAGCTCACATCATGAAGGCACTTGCTCAAATGCGAAAGTCATTAGATGGATATTAGCATATTCAATCCCAAAAATGTGTGCTTACAACATTAATGAATTCTTTTAAACGAGATTAAAATGAACAAATCAGTTAATAAAAATATATTGTTTGAAAATTTTGCAGGTCGAGCTACACCACTGCAAAAAAAGCTAATTGAAGCTTGGATACAAGAAGAAAATAATAAGGAATTATACTACGAATGGCTCGACGAATGGGAAAATCAATTCATTCAATTATTACCCGATGTGGAGATGGCGCTTGAAAAATCTCTACTAAAAATTGGACAATCAGAGGATTTTATGATGAGCTCTCGAAAACGGCCAGCCATCAATTATTATCATAAAAACCGTTCTTGGTTTGTTGCTGCCGCTATTCTGATAATTCTGTTTTCAGTTAGCCTTATTTTAGGTAAAGACAATATTCTTTATAAGAACTATAAAACTGCATTTGGTGAAATCAGAAGAATTGAACTTTCGGATGGAAGCCAAGTTACGATGAATGCCAATTCTTCTCTAAAAGTGCCCCGATTTGGATTTGATAATTCAATCCGTGAGGTTTTTCTAAGTGGCGAAGCCAATTTTTCAGTTAAACATACCATTGATGATAAAAGATTTATTGTAAAAACCAACAAGAACTTTGAAATAGAAGTATTAGGGACAGAGTTCAATGTCTATGCTCGTCAGAAAGAGGCTAAAGTCGTATTAAATAAAGGGAAAATTCAGCTTAATTATATTGACGGAAAATTGGCAAAAAAAATTACCATGAAACCTGGGGATTTGGTAATAATAGACCAAAAAGGTCATGCTAATTTAAAAATAGTGGTACA
Organism: Arcicella sp.; assembly: GCF_964672035.1. NCBI lineage: Bacteria > Pseudomonadati > Bacteroidota > Cytophagia > Cytophagales > Flectobacillaceae > Arcicella > Arcicella sp. Next base: position 14,623 of record NZ_CBABQS010000088.1, on the reverse strand, counting down.
ACCTCAAATTTTCTCGGCATGGAAAGAACAACGTTTTGTGTTTGAGGAAACCTCATTATTAGAGGTGGCAACCATAGTACAAGAAAACTTTGATATTCATATTGAATTTAGAGATGAACTTTTAGCCAAAAGAACAATTAGTGGTACTTTTCACGCAAAAAATGCCGATGAATTACTTCAAGTTGTGGCAGAATTATTAGAAATAAATTACAGTCGACAAAACAATAACGTTACTTTTTTTGAATAATTTAATTACTAATTTACCATTATGAAACTAAAACTACGATTAGTCTGGAAGACTTTTTTTGTGCTGACGGTGCTGTTTATTGGTCAAAATACCAGCACTGCCCAAATGTTAGCTTACGCTGAACAACAAGTTCCTCGATTGGAGAAATCAACGTCTATTTTACTCAAAGATGCTCTTCGTAACTTAAAATCGCATTATAAAATTGACATTTTGTTTGAAGACAAAGTTGTTGAGGGCTTATCAGTACCAATCAATTCATTAAACTTTGATTCAAAAATTGAGCGTAATTTAGATTATATTTTAAGTCCGTTAGGATTAAGATATAAGAAAATTAAAGAGGGTACTTTTTTAGTAATGAATGAAAAAAAAAATAAGAAAACGGTACAAATAGAAGCTCAATTTCAAGAAACAATAGCACCTAACCAAACAATTCCTCAGCAACAAAATACTGAAAGGAATACAATTTTGGAAGTTCAAAATATTCAAAAAAGCACATTAATTGAGAAACCGATTTCTGGAAAAGTTAATGATTCTGCCAATGATGAAGCCTTGCCAGGAGTAAATGTGTCGATAAAAGGCACAAACAGCGGAACTACCACCGACAATAAAGGCGATTTTAAACTCAGTGTTCCGAATGAGAAATCAGTTTTGGTTTTTAGTTTTGTGGGTTATGAACAGCAAGAAATTGTGGTAGGGAATCAAACAAATTTTAATATTAGTCTAAAAATAAATACAAAAGCCCTTGACGAAGTTGTTGTTGTAGGTTATGGTACTCAAAAAAAAAGTGATGTAACTGGCTCAGTGGCTTCGGTTTCAAGAGAAAGATTAGAACAACTACCTAATACCAATATTGCACAGGCTTTACAAGGAGCAATTCCTGGATTGCAAATCAATACCAACAGTGGTGGTGCTGAAGGAAATGATAATTCCATTTTGATTAGAGGTAGAAATTCAATCAGTGCGAGTACAAGCCCATTGATTATTTGGGATGGAATACCCTACACAGGTGGTATTTCTGAAATTAACCCAAATGATGTAGAATCAATTGAAGTTTTGAAAGATGCTTCGGCGGCGGCTATTTATGGAGCAAGAGCTTCTAACGGAGTAATATTGGTAACCTCAAAACAAGGTAAAAAAGGGAAATTGAATATTACTTATGATGGTTTTTATGGCGTACAGAATATTGTCAATAAACCAAATCTAATGACGGGGTCTGAATTTTATGATTTCAAAAAAAACAGATTAAATATTCCCGCAAATTCAATAACATCTTCAGAGCAAGCCGTTTATGATGCTGGAAAAGCAGTGGATTGGTACAATTTGGCTACTCAGCAAGGTACAAGGTCGCAACACACATTATCTATTTCTGGAGGAACAGATAAAATTTCTTTTTACTTGGGTGGCACATATCTCAACGTACAGGGAATTGCTGTCAATGACCAATTTAAGAGATACTCAATTCGCCCAAATATTGACATAAAAGTTACGCCATGGCTTACGATTGGTTCATCAACTCAATTTTCATACCAAGACCGTAGCGGTCGTCCTGCCGATTTTGCAGGGCAGTTTGGGGCAAATGTAATGAATCCATTAACAACGGCTTTCAACCCAGATGGTACACCAACGGTCTATGCTTGGCCAGAGTATAATACTGCTGGGAATCCGCTCGGAGAAACAGTGGCTATGAACAAAGACAATGGTTATCGTATATTTAGTGCCAATAATGTCAAGATTGACATTCCATTCGTAAAAGGGCTTTCCTATAAGTTAAATACTGGGGTGGAATACGATAACAGCCTGCGAAAAACTTATTATGGCATTGGTACAGCAGTTGGCTATGAAAAGAAAGGAAGTGCCACTAATTATAATTCAATCGAAAGAAACTTTACGGTTGAGAACATTATATCGTATGCAAAAGATTTTGGTAAACACAACCTCAACATTACGGCATTGTATAGTTCTCAAAGCCATGATTATGACCGTGACCAACTAATTGGCGTTGGTTTTCCGAACGATGTACTGACTAATTATCAGATGAATACGGCTACCTTGCTCACGCCATCGCATGATAACTACACCCAAAACTTAGTATCACAAATGGGTCGTGTAAACTATAGCTACGACAGCCGATATTTATTAACGGTTACTGCCCGACGTGATGGATTTTCAGGTTTTGGTGTAAATTCAAAGTACGGAATTTTCCCTTCGGTGGCCTTTGGTTGGAACATATCCAAAGAAGCCTTTATGCAAAACGTAAAGTTTGTGAGCAACCTAAAACTTAGAGGTTCGTACGGTGTAAATGGTAATCAAGCAGTATCCAGTTATCAGTCTTTGGCAACTTTGGCAACTCGCCAATATTTGAATGGTACAACTGTTTTGACTGGATATGTGCCGAGTAGATTGGCGAACGAGAAATTAGGTTGGGAATCAACTACATCAAAGACAATTGGTCTTGATTTTGGCTTGTTCAACAACCGTATCCAAGGTTCAATTGATGTTTATTCGGGTGAAACCCAAGATTTATTACTCAACAGAATTATATCGTCAGTACAAGGGTTTGATAGAATTTTACAAAATATCGGTAAAACCGCCAACAGTGGAATAGAATTAGGAGTTACTTCAGTCAATTATAATGCCCATAACTTTAAGTGGACTACCAACTTAAATCTTTCTCATAACAAAAACAGAATTGTTGACCTTTACGGCGATGGTAGAGACGATGTAGCCAATGGTTGGTTCATTGGACAACCCATTCGAACCATTTACGGACTACAAAACGGTGGAATTTTTACTTCACAGGCTAATATTGACGCTTCTGCTCAACCCACGAGCAAACTCGGCTATGTGCAAGTAGTTGATGTAGATGGCGATAAAAAAGTAAGTACAACGCTTGATAGAACCATTTTAGGATATAGCGACCCCAAAATAGTGTATGGATTGTCTAATACTTTTACTTATAAAGGATTTAGTTTGTTGGTTTTCATCAATGGTTTGTGGGGAATCACCAAAGAAAATCCATTAGAACAAGATGATGTTTTTGGAGATGTTCGTAGAAATACAACCAAAAAAGATTGGTGGTCTCCAACAAATACTTCAGGCACCCATTTTTCTAACGATGCTTTGGCAAATTCTTTGAATGTTCGATTCTACGAGGATGCAAGTTTTGCTCGTTTGAAAGATGTTTCTCTGGCCTATCAATTGCCCAGCAAAACGCTTACTCGACTAAAATTGAGTAAATTAAAATTTTACATTACCGGTAGAAATTTAGCAACTTTTACTAAATACACTGGACTTGACCCAGAAATCAATAATCAATTGGATGTGCCTTTGCAACGTGAATTTATTTTTGGAATGAACTTCGGTCTGTAATTTAATTTCAACCGTTCAGTATGTAATTGTATCGCTTTTAAATTTTAGAAAAATGAAAAATAATAGTATAAAAATATTTGTGTTTACTTTAATCGCCTGCGTCAGTACAACAGGATGCAAAGAAGATTTTTTGATTGAAGAACCTGTGAATATTATTGCCCCTGAGAATCTTTATGTCAATAAAGCAGGTTTTGAGGCTGGGCTATACGGTTTGTATAATTTAGTACGCCGAGAAAGAGGTGGCATTGATGGTGGGCCAACCACTAATTCCACCAATGATATGTACATAACGCCTGCGTTTATAGGTGTTGATAATGCGTACAGCCCATTTCCCGCAGGTGGACAGCAACCAGAGCGTGTTTTTAATACATTTGGAGTTACTTTAAATCCAGCTGTGCCGTATATTAGCAATGTATGGCAATGGCTTTACCAAACGATCAATGCAGCAAATACGATCATTGATAGAGCCGAAACACCATCAATTAAATGGACAGAAACCGAAAAAAAACAAATAGTTGGGGAAGCAAAACTTGTGAGAGCATGGGCATATCGTCATCTAACTTTTATGTTTGGGGATGTACCACTGAACCTGACAGAATCAACTGGTAATTCCATAAAAACCGATTGGGAACGTACTCCAGTAGCTACAGTCAGAAAGACAATGGAGGATGATTTACTCTATGCTGAAATTAATATAGCGGAACAAGCTCCTAATGCCGCACGATTTCCAAGAGCAATGGCAACTCATTATTTAGCCGAATTATATTTGACTATTGGAGATAATGCCAAAGCCAAACAAAAAGCTCAATCGCTTGTTGCTAGTGGTTTATACAAATTAGTGACAGCTCGCTATGGTGTAAATAAAAGTTTGCCGGGAACACCATTTACTGATATGTTTATTGATGGAAATTCAAATAGAAGTGAAGGCAATACCGAAGCTTTATTTGTATTACAAAACGAATATCTTTCAACTGGTGGGGAAAATTGTATTATGCGTCGTTGTTGGGTAAACCGTTATGAGAGAATTTCAGTCACTGGAAAAACTCCCATTACTTTTTCGGTTGAAAATGGAGGTCGTGGTATTGGTCGATTTGGTATAACCAAATATGCCCTTTCAGTTTATGGTTCTACTGATGATAGAGGTTCAGAATTTGCATTAAGGTTTTCGTGGACGATGAATAATCCAGCATCTTTACCAACGGGTGCAAAATTGGGGGACGTAGTTAAACTAACAACCACTGGTAACGAACCGCTAACCAACGCCACTACTGCCCAATCTTGGCCAAACACTCGTAAATGGGACTGGGCGCCTTCTGTTCCATCTGATTTACAGCAGTCGAGCAATTTTAACGATATAATTTACCTGCGTTTGGCTGAAACCTATCTTTTATTGGCGGAAGCTCAATTCAAATTAGGTGAGAAAGCAGAGGCTGCCACCACTATCAATGCATTAAGAAGTAGAGCGAAAGCCACTTCAATAACTGCAGCCGATGTAACGCTTGACTTTATTTTGGATGAACGTTCAAGAGAATTACTAACAGAAGAACATAGGAGATACACCTTGACAAGAACTAAAACTTGGTTTGAAAGAACTAAAAAGTATAATATTAATGCTGGGGCATTGATAGCTTTACGAGATACAATTTTACCAATTCCACAAACGGTGATTGATGCTAATTTAACCAAAGTAATGCCACAAAATCCTGGTTATTAAAACTCAAAATATGCAATCTTTCTCCCTGTCATTTCACTAACATCTTTGTCAGAATAAAATTTGATAAAGGTGTTAGTGTACGCTTTTTGCAAGTACTTGGGCAAATAACCTTCTTTATATATGAATTACTCACGCATTTTTATTTATGTATTAACGCTCAGTCTCGTAAACTTTATGAGTGTTGTTGCACAAAAAAATACAAATGAAACGATAATCCTCCAAGCCAAAACTTGGGGACGAGACAGCTTGAGAAATATCGTTATCTCCGACTGGAAATCTTACGCAAGCAAAACGGTAGAAACGCTACCCAATTTCTCGCCAATCACGATAGAAAAAGTTGATAAATACGGTGGGGATTTATCTTCAAATGCGAAAGTTACTGGCTTTTTCAGAACCGAGAAAGTAGGAAACCGTTGGTGGATCATTGACCCAGAGGGACATTATTTCGTCACGGCTGCCGTCAATAGTGTCAGAATGGGCAAATCACCTAATAATGAACTTTCTCTAAAAGCCAAATTTGGTACGCCCGAAGAATGGCTTGTACAAACCGATAAACTCATAAAAGATGCGGGCTTCAATGCTATTGGCTCTTGGTCAGAAGTAGAATTGATTCAAAAATACAATATTTTACATCCTGAAACTCCAATTGTTTATACCACAATGTTGAGTTTTTTGGCAGAGTTTTCAAAAAGAAATAAGAAAAAAGGTGCAGAAAAAGAAAATAGTTTATCCTTGATTTTTGAGCCAAGTTTCAAAGCATTTTGTGATGAACACGCACGAAAAATGGTGTCGGCTTCGGCATCTGATAAAAATATTTTAGGTCATTTTTCAGACAACGAACTCACTTTTACGAATGACCTTTTGAATAAAATCTTAGCAAAAACTGACCACAATTCACCCGATGCAATGGCTCTCGAAAAATGGGCTAAAGAGAACGGATTTGATAAGAATATATTGACAAAAGTACAAAAAGAGGCATTTCTCGGCTACGTTGCTGATATCTACTATGGCGAAATCAAAGCTGCGTTGAAAAAATATGACCCCAATCACCTTTATATTGGTAGTCGTCTGCACGCTTCTGCCAAGAATGTTCAAGCCATTTTGAAGACTGCCGAAAAACATTTGGACATTGTTTCAATCAATTATTATGGCTATTGGCAACCCGAGTCAAAGCACATCAACGAATGGGTAAAGTGGTGCAATCGCCCATTTTTCATAACAGAATTTTATACCAAAGCAGAAGATTCTGGTATGGAAAATAAAACCGGTGCAGGTTGGTTAGTAAGAACTCAAGCCGACCGTGGAATTCATTATCAAAATTTTTGTATGGAATTATTGAAAGCCCCAAATTGTGTAGGCTGGCATTGGTTTCGATATCAAGATAACGACCCAACTGACCTTTCTGCCGATGAGTCGAATCGTGATTCAAACAAAGGGATGGTAAGCTATCAGTATATACCATATTTGCCATTATTGGAAAAGATGAAAGTCTTGAATACCAATAAATACGAATTGATAAAATTCTTTGATAAGTAATTTAAATTAGACCTAATTTGTACTTTTAATGCTATAATTACCTTAAAATGAATAAACTTTTCAGCATTTGTTTCCTCTTTTTAGCATGTCATTTTTCATCGGCACAAAATGCTCAACGCTTTAGAAATGAGATTTTTAGTACCATCGATTCTTTGAAAAATGTTCAATATGGAGAAGTAAAAAATATAAATAGTGAGTCAGAAAAGTTATTTTTAGACATTTATTCACCCAATACCGATACCCTCAAAAAACGACCTTTAGTTATATTTGTTCATGGGGGCGGATTTGTCAATGGTGATAAAAGTAGTGGTTACCCAACCTTATTTTGTACAGGTTTGGCAAAAAGAGGTTACGTGAGTAGTTCCATCAATTACCGTTTAGGGATAGAAAAACCCAAAAATGATACGTCATATTTCGAAGCAATGTACCGAGGGGTACAAGATGCCAAAGCTGCGGTTCGTTTTTTTAGAAAAAATGCCGAAAAATATGGCATTGATACCTCGTCCATATACATTATGGGCGGTTCGGCGGGCTCTAAAGTAGCAATGCACCTGGCATATTTAGACCAAAATGAAGTGCCAACTTATATAAATACTGCCAAATGGGGTAATTTAGAAGGAAAAAGTGGCAATGAAGGATTTTCCTCAAAAGTTAGTGGTGTTGTAAATTGCTGGGGTGCGATGATTGATTATCGGTGGATTAATTCGAGAGATGTGCCATTATTTAGCGTACATGGAACTCGTGATAAAACAGTTCCATTTGATTCTTCATACGCCTATCATGGATTCAAATTTGGTAGTACAATCTTATTTCACCGAGCCTTAGCTTTAGGAATTCCTACGGGAATAAAATTATTCGAAAACGCAGGGCATACTTTAGATAATGATAAATATAAACAAAAAGAGGCTTTAGAAGAAATTGGTCAGTGGCTATTTACACAACTAAATAAGAGTAAAAATGTCACAGGAGTTTTAAGATTTGAAAAAGAAATTCTGGAATTTGAAAAATTGGATATAACTGAAAAATATTCGGACAGCTCTATTTTGGTTACTGGAAGTTCATATATACGTATATGGAAAACCATTAAACAAGATTTAGCTCCGCAAGAAATCATTCCTCGTGGTTTTGGAGGTTCAAATATTGCCGAAATGGCTTTTTATATTGATAGAATTATGGCTAAACATCAATTTAAAGCCATTGTTTTTTATTCAGGAAGCAACGATATTACAGCTGGAAATCAAGACAAATCACCAACACAGGTTTTGGAAACCTTTAAGTATGTAGTCCAAAAAGTTCGTCAAAAATACCCGATTATTCCCATTTATTACGTTGCTATTTCTCCAAATGAACGTCGTTGGGTAGTTCAGGATAAAATTGTAGATGCAAACCAATTATTCAAAAACTATTGTCAGAATACTTCTAATTTGTATTTTATCGAGACTATGCCACAACTCTTGGGCAAGGATGGCAAATATCAGGCTGAATTGTATGTAAATGATAAGCTACATTTCAATGAAAAAGGCTATCAAATTTGGTCAGAAATAATTAGAAGGGTATTGAATAAAGATTTTGAAGTTATTGATACGATTAAATCCAAGTGAAAAATTTACAAAAACACTTTCTTTTGAATACACATTTTTATACTTTTTGATTACAAATATGAGGTAGCTAAATTTGAATAAAACGCATCATGTTAGTAATGCAACTCAATCATCTATTTCTATATTAGAGGCAAAAAATCTGTCGATAAGTGAACAGTGCGTTTCAAAGATTGGCTGAGCATTAGGCTTCGAAAATTCTCCTGGCTTTTCCAAATTATTCAAAAAAAATTGGCATTAACTAATGTGAATTTCGCTTTAAATTCAACGACCATTGATTACCATCAGGAGAACCGTAAACACTTGGTAGTCCAAGTCAAAACTAAAAAATGATTTATATCCTTGCTTGTAATGATTGAATTTCTTAACTTTAATCTATGCAAAACAAGAATAAACGTTCCGTTTCAGACTTCAATAATGAATTAAAATTAAAGGGCTTTAATGTTTTCCAAATAGAAGGTGATGGAAATGCCATACGTATCTATAGCAGAAAAGACTTTTATAAAATTTGCCTAACTACGGGTAAAAGTATCGTTCATTATGCCGACAAAAGTTTTGAGCATGAAGGAACGGTTTTATTTTTTGGCAATCCCCATATACCCTACTCTTGGGAAACAATCTCCACCAGCTACGTGGGTTACACTTGCCTGTTTTCGGAAGAATTCTTAAAATTTGACCGTTCTGAAAGTTTACAACATTCTCCATTATTTAAGATTGGGGGCACGCCTATTCTAAAAATAACCGAGCAACAACGGGAATTTTTAAGCACTCTTTTTCAGAAAATGATTGAGGAACAAAAGACTGATTATGTCTATAAAGACGATCTAATACGCAACTATATCAACCTCATCATTCATGAAGCCTTGAAATTACAACCTTCGGAAAATATTGACCAACATAGAAATGCTTCTTCCCGAATTACATCTGTATTCTTAGAACTTTTAGAAAGGCAATTTCCTATCGAAGACACCGAAAGACCCCTTCAATTAAAGACGGCGCAGGATTATGCAAAAAACCTAAATATGCACACGAATCACCTAAACCGTGCCGTAAAAGAAGTTACGGGTAAAGCTACTACTGCCCATATTTCTGAAAGAATTATCAGTGAAGCAAAAGCCTTGTTGCTCCATACAGATTGGAACATCGCTGACATTGCTTATGCCCTTGGTTTTGAATATCCCACCTATTTCAATAACTTCTTCAAAAAAATCACAGGTACCAACCCAAAATCATTACGAACGCAGGAGGTTTGAAATTCTTAATAATTCGTTTGATAATCGTTACCCAAAAATATAGTGATTAAAATACCTTTGTACTTAAAATTGACCAATTATAATTTTATTCAATTTACCATGGTAACAACAGATATTTTTGAACGATTAAGAAATGGCGAAACCATATTACCAAACGACCCGCAAGCCTACAAAATGATAGAGGCATCGTTTGTTACGAAAAAGTTACTCTTACAGATGAATAACGCTTCAAATCCTGATGAAATAAGGAATTTGTTGGGTCAAATTACCGACAGCGAAATTGATGAAAGTGTTGTGATATTTACACCGTTCCACATCAATTATGGAAAGCATACCAAAATAGGTAAAAATGTATTCATCAACTTTGATTGTGTTTTTTTGGATTTGGGCGGAATTATCATAGAAGATAATGTACTTATTGCCCCCAAAGTTAGCTTATTGACAGAAGAGCATCCTATCTCTTCTGAAAACAGACATTCGCTTGTCCCAAAGCCTATTCACATCAAAAAAAATGCGTGGATTGGTGCAGCCGCCACTATCTTGCCTGGTGTTACCATTGGCGAAAATGCCGTTGTGGCAGCAGGGGCAGTAGTTACATATGATGTTCCAGCTAATACGATTGTGGGTGGTATTCCTGCAAAATTCCTCAAAAATATTTAGTCAATAAATTATAAAGAAATGAAAATTATACCCTTACTTTTCGCCAGTTTAATCTGTTTTCAATTGACTGCTTGCCATAAGAATGAGGAAGGAAAGTCTGTAAACACGATTGAAGTGAATATTAATCCAGCGAGCCCTTCAACCTCGGATACTAATACAAACAACAAGAAAATGAAAATAACCATTGGGACTCATGTGTTTACTGCAACCTTCAACGAGAGTGCAACAGCAACGGCATTTAAAGCAAAATTGCCTTTAACGATCAACATGACAGACCTAAATAGAAATGAAAAGTTTTTTGATTTAGCTTTTAGTCTGCCAACAAATGTGTCAAATCCTGAAACTATCCAAAATGGAGATTTGATGATGTATGGTGCTAACACTTTGGTACTTTTCTACAAAACTTTTTCAACATCGTATCGCTACACAAAACTTGGACAAATTGATAATCCCTTGGGATTGGATGTGGCTTTGGGGGCAGGAAATATAACAGTATCATTCGAATTGATAAAAAATTGAAATGAATGATAATTAAATCATACCAATATGAGAGTAGCACAAAAAATGACCTCAGGAGTATTAACTATCAGTTTCTTTTTACTGGTAATGGCTTGTAAAACCAATAAAAATCAATTAAAAATGAAAGATCAAAACACAACACATTTTTTTCCGAAGGGGGAAAAATTACCCAATGACTATTTTACGGGAAATGCTTTTTTAAATATCTTGGTACCAAAAGACAAGAACAATGAATTTTTATTGAGCAGTGTAACTTTTGAGGCTGGTGCAAGAACTATTTGGCACACCCATCCCAAAGGTCAAGTATTAATTGTAACCGAAGGCGAAGGTTTTTATCAGCAAAAAGGGCAACCAGCCCAAGGCTTAAAAAAAGGTGATGTAGTTAATATTCCTGAAAATACTGAACACTGGCATGGAGCATCAGCGAACAGCACATTCGTTCATATTGCCATTACGAATTACAAAGACAATGTAAATGTTGTTTGGCTAAAACCGCTAACTGATGAAGAATACAATAATGCCCAAAAAAAATAAGCAAATGGTATGATTATCATAAGAAATTTTAAAAAGTGGATGGTATTATTCATCATTACACTAAGCATAAATACAATGAATGCACAAAAAAATCTAAACACAAGCCAGTCTTTGAATGTACAACAACAAAGTATTGTGAGTATTGCAGCTCTGACAGCCGTTGGTGACATATCGCATCTAAAAACCCAATTAAATGCAGGGCTTGATGCGGGACTTACCATCAATGAAATAAAAGAAGTGTTGGTTCAAATGTATGCTTATTGTGGTTTTCCTCGAAGCCTCAACGGTATAAATACGTTTATGACTGTATTGGTAGAAAGAAAAGCCAAAGGTATAACAGACATTGAAGGTAAAGATGCCTCACCCATTAAGGATGCGGTAAACAAGTACGACACGGGGAAGCAAACTTTACAAATGCTTACTGGAGTGGAAGAAAAAGGTCCGAAAACTGGAGCAAATGCTTTTGCACCAATCATAGATACTTTTTTAAAAGAACATCTCTTTGCGGATATATTCAGTCGTGATGTACTTACCCACCAGCAACGTGAATTAGCAACTATTTCGGTGCTTTCGGCACTGGAAGGTGTAGCTCCACAACTGCAATTTCACTTGGCAGTTGGATTAAATATCGGACTTACAGCAAGTCAATTAGAGCAGGTATTTTCGATTATAGAAACACAAATTGGAAAGCAACAAGCAGAAATAGCTAAAAATGTATTGTCAAAAATTACCGATAAAAAGCCTTAATAATATTTAATATAAATTACACTTCAACAAAAAATGATTGAAATGCAAGAACAAGACAGTAATTCGTCGAGAAGAGATTTTATACAATAATCAGTCGTATTAAGTGCAGGGCTTGTGCTTGCAAATTCAACTCAATCTTTTTCACAAACAAATAAGATAAATAACATGAGTGCTAACATAAAAGCAAAAGGCTACGCAGGAAAAGACGAACAAGGGAAATTAGACGTGTGGAGTTTTGACCGCCGTCCAGTTGGTGATAACGATATACTCATTGAAATTAAGTTTTCAGGGATTTGCCATTCTGACATACATACGATGAACGGACATTGGGGAAAACAACAATATCCACAAGTGCCAGGTCATGAAATTGCTGGCATCGTAACTGCAGTTGGTAAAAATGTAAGCAAATTTAAAGTGGGAGATAAGGCTGGTGTGGGTTGTATGGTAAATAGTTGTATGCAATGCGAGAGTTGCAAAAAAGGCGAAGAGCATCATTGCGAAACAACGGGTATGGTAGGCACTTATGGCACTCCCGAAAAATCATCACCAACAGGAATTACCCAAGGTGGATACGCCAATAATATTGTGGTAACGGAACATTTTGCTATTAAAATTCCTGCTAATATGGAGTTGAAATATGCAGCACCTTTGCTTTGTGCAGGCATTACCACATATTCGCCATTGATGAAAGTAGAGATTAAAAAAGGCGATAAGATTGGCGTAGTAGGGATTGGAGGCTTAGGACATATCGCTATTAAATTAGCCGTTTCAAAAGGAGCAGAAGTATATGCTTTTACCACTTCTGCCTCAAAAGTAGATGACATCAAAAGTTTTGGTGCGAAGGAAGTAATTGTGGTGGATTCAATGGCTAAATTGAAGCCTTGGAAAGGAAAATTAGATTTTATGATTTCTACCGTTCCTTACGCTTACGAAATGTCAGGTTATATTGATTGTGTGAAACCTTATGGATTTTTTACGCAAGTTGGACAACCAATTAATGGAAAACTCATGATTAATAATTTTAACATGATTTTTAACCGTGTAAATTTCAATGGTTCGCTAATTGGCGGTATTCCCGAAACCCAAGAGGTGATGGATTATTGTGCCAAAAATAAAATTTATCCGCAAATAGAAATCATCAAAGCCGAAGAAATCAATGAGGCTTGGAAAAAAGTGGTGGATAAGGAAGCTCGTTATCGCTACGTAATTGATGCGTCAACGATTTAAAATCAGGAAATTAATCATTAGTTTAGTGTTAAATTCTGGCAAAAAAGACCAAACTTACGGATTTGATTTTACATAAAAACAGTGTCATATAAATTTTAACAAACAAATAACCAACAATGAACAAACTATCAATTCTAATTATCCTGATGCTAATATCAGTAATTTCCTTTGCCCAACCAAGCCCAAGTCAGATTCAAGCCCGTTTGCCAAAAGGCACCATCATTCATGGAAATATTCCTTACAATAATGATACCCTCAAAAAGCATTTATTAGACATTTACTTACCCGCTGATGCAAAAGGCAAATTACCCTTAATTGTGTTTATACATGGGGGTGGATGGCTTGGCAATGACAAATATGCAGACATGGGCTATATGCCAAATACGGTGAATGCCATGCTCGAAAATGGCTTTGCAGTAGCATCAATCGACTATCGTTTTGCCACGCAAGCTGTCTTCCCAGCTATTCTACAAGATTGTAACAAAGCGGTGTCATTTTTATTTGATAATGCAAACAAATATCAAATCGATGAAAGTAGAATTGCTCTGATGGGTTTTTCGGCAGGTGGACACTTGGCTTCGTTGATGGGTACTTCTCAAAATAATAAAGTTAGTAATTTATATTTCCCCAACACTTACCGTCCTTTCAAATACAAAGCGGTTGTCGATTTTTATGGCCCTACTGATTTAGTATTATTACCTGGCAATGAAGATGCAAAATCACCAGAAGCCTTGCTAATAGGAGCAACACCCCTATCAAGACCTGATTTAGCTAAGGCGGCAAGTCCATTGACTTACATTGACAAAAATGACCCTCCCTTCCTTATTTTTCACGGTGAAAAAGATAATGTGGTTTCTAATAAGCAATCGAAACTTTTTAGTGCTTGGCTGAATCATTATGGTGTAAAAAATGAACTTACGATTGTAAAAGATGCTCCGCACTTTGGCACAATGTACGATGTAGAAGAAATTAGAAGCAAAGTCATTAGCTTTTTGAATGCTGAATTGAAGTAAAATAAAGGTGCATAAATTTGTAACAGACTCAATTTTAATGTATATTTCAGTCAATAAGATTCTTCGTCAATTTTGGTGAAAAGCTATTTATACCCAACTTTAAGAAAATTTTATGATTTAAAATGTAGCTCAATAGAAGTAATTGTAGTGTATTAATATTCTGAATTGAACAATCTTTTTTATTCACCGAAAGTCTTTCACCAAAA
>NZ_CBABQS010000087.1:0-17666 GCF_964672035.1 Arcicella sp. | reverse complement strand
GAAAATATTATTCCAAATGTTAAATCGAATTCTCGTAATTCAGAAAATAACGCATCTGAATCAGCCCGAATTGGGACATCAATTTTCGATGAATTATTATGCAAAGGTAGAACTGTCATTGAACACGCAAATGCTGGGCGGACAGCCAGCCATTAATGGTTTTAAAGCACTGATTTGAGGTTTAAATTCTCAGTCAGAGATTGGATGTCACTGCATTTTATGGCATTCTCAGTCGTTTTCTTACGTAAAATCAATAAAAAAGAAAGTTTAAAACAGCTTTAATACCTAAACACACAAATTTGTGGTAAATAAATACCCAAATATAGAAAAAATATAATCCCTTTGTTATAATGCTAAAACTTAATGGAGATAAGTTGGTTTAGCATTACAATAAAGGGATTATTCAATATTTTGCTTTTCCCAAAGCTATTTTACTTGGTAACAGTGCTAAATAATTAGCGATTCATGAGTTCCTTCCTGTGATTTTTACTACTATAAATCCATTCATAAACCGTTGGAAGAATTAACAACGATAAAAGTGTTGCTGTAATCAAACCTCCGATAATAACAACTGCTAATGGTTTTTGGGTTTCTGAACCAATCCCTTTGCTGAGCGCTGCTGGTAATAAACCCAGCGAGGCCATCAAGGCGGTCATTAAAACGGGTCTCAATCTTGACTTTGCACCAAGTTTTATAGCATCTACCAAATCCATCCCATCCTTGAGATTATGCCTAAATTTATTGACTAAAATAACGCCATCTTGGGTGGCAACGCCAAATAATGCAATAAAACCAACGCCTGCGGAAATACTGAAATTAATACCCGTAAAATAGAGGGCAAGTATGCCTCCAATAAGTGCAAATGGTACATTTAATAGCACTAAAATTGCATCGAGCGAATTACCAAAAGCCGCAAAAAGTATGAAGAAAATCAACAAGATACTAATTGGAACTACAATCATTAAACTGTTTTCTGCCCGTTCTTGGTTTTCAAATTCTCCATTCCATTTTATTTCGTAACCTTTTTCCAATTTTACCGTTGCATTAACTAACTTTTGGGCTTCAGCAATGGTACTTCCCAAATCTCGGCCACGGACTGAAAATTTTACGGCAATAAATCGGACATTATTTTCACGATAGATAAAAGCGGGTCCCGACATGTTGCTAATCGTTGCAATTTCTTTTAAAGGGATTTTACCACCTGCCAACGTAGGCACTTGCAATATCCCAATTTCCTCTATTGAACTTCTGAAAGGTTGATCGTATCTTAAACGAAGGTCAAATTTACGTTCACCTTCAAATACTTGACTAACGGCTTTTCCTCCAATTGCCATTTCAATCACCGCATTCGCATCAGCGGCATCAACACCATATTGGGCTAATTTATCAGGATTTAGGGTAATTCTGAGTTCTGGCTGTCCCAAATTTCTAAATACACCTAAATCTTTAATTCCTCTCACTTTTTTAAGTTGGTTAAAAATTTGGGTTGCTTTGGTATCCAAAATTTTCAGATCATTTCCTTGAATTTTTACGGCAATTGAGCCTTTTACACCCGAAACCGCTTCTTCCACATTATCCGAAATAGGTTGTGAAAAACCAAAATCTATCCCTTTATATTTAGTCAATTTGGCTTGCATTTCTTCAATAAGTTCATCTTTGCTAATGTCCCGTTTCCATTCGTCTTTGGGGTATAAATCCACAAAAAACTCTTGGTTGAAAAATCCTGTTGCATCCGTTCCATCGTTGGGACGACCCGTTTGAGAAATTACACCCCTTACTTCAGGAAATTGCTCAAAAACTTGTCGAAACTTGCGTGTGTAATGATAACTGTCTTCTAAACTTACACTCAAAGGCATACTGGCACGCACATAAATTGAGCCTTCATTAAGGTGAGGTAAAAATTCTGAACCCACAAAATGAAAAGCGCCAAAGGATAAAGCCAAAGCCGAAACGCCCGTGATGATTGCCCGTTTTGGATGCAACATTACGTGGTCGAGTAGCGGTGCATAAACTCTATTTATCCATTCAATGAAGGGATTACGGCGTTCTTTTACATTTTTGCTGAGTAAGATACTGCTCAATAGTGGCACCAAAGTTAAAGCTAATAGCAAAGCGCCTAAAAGGGCAAAACCCATCGTAAAGGCTAAAGGGCTAAATAGTTTTCCTTCTACTTTTTGGAAAGCAAAAATGGGTAACAAGGCGGTTATGATAATGAGTTTAGAGGTAAAAATTGATTTACCCATCTCAATAGCCGTTGTTAGAATCCTACTCAATTTTGCCCGTTTATTGAAGACTTCCATGCCGTCTTTTTCTGCCCAATGAGCCAGCATTACGAATAATCCTTCAACCATCACAACGGAACCATCAATGATAATTCCAAAGTCAATGGCTCCGATTGAAAGTAAATTAGCAGTCATTCCTTTAGCTCGCATCAAAATAAAAGCAAACAATAACGCTAAAGGAATAACCATGGCAACGGTTACTGTTGTCCGCCAATCCGCTAAGAAAACCAATAAAATGACCGTTACGAGGATTATTCCCATCAAAACATTTTCACCAACCGTGTGCAAAGTGTGTTCGTTCAATTCTGTTCTATCATAAAAAACCTTGATTTTAACGTCCTGTGGCAAGACGGTTGAATTTAGATAATCTATTTTTGCTTTTAAGGCTGGTAATACATCTCCTGGGTTTTCGCCTTTTCGCATCAACACAATTCCTTCTACAACATCATCGTGGTTATCTCTTCCCACAATTCCTAATTGGGGTAAAGCTGACTCGTGAACAGTTCCAATACTGTTCATTCTGATAGGTACTCCGTCAATATTTTTAACGATAACTTTCTCAATATCAGCTACACTTGTTACAATACCGATACCTCGAACCACGAATGATTGTTGCCCTTCCCTGAGAATATCTCCCCCAACATTCACGTTAGCCCGTTGTAAAGCTCCATAAACATCAAGGGCCGTAAGGCTATATTTTGCCAATAATCCAGGATTTACGCTTACTTCAAACGTTTTAACGTGACCTCCAAAACTCACGACATCGGCAATACCTCGAACGGATTTTATGTTTTTTTCAATTACCCAATCTTCGAGTGTTTTAAGTTCGGTAGAAGTTTTTGTTTTTGAATATAAGGTAAAACGATAAATTTCTCCCGTTGGTCCAGCAGGTGGTTGAATTGCGGGCGAAACGCCATCGGGCAAATTAACATTGGCTAATTTTTGGCTGGCTTCCATCCGTGCATTGAAATTATCCACACCGTCTTCAAAAACTATTTTAATGAACGACAATCCAAATAAGTTGATTGAACGTAAGGCGGTTTTGCGCCCAATCGAATTCATTTCGGTTTCGATTGGAACGGAAATAAATCGTTCTATTTCCTCAGCACTTCTTCCTGGCCATTGTGTGATAATTACAACCTCGGTATTGGTTACATCAGGATAGGCTTCAACGGGCGTAAAATAGAAACTTACTGCTCCACCAATGATTACCAAAAGGGTAATCAGAAAAACCACGGCTTTATTTTTCAAAGAAAAGCCGATGATATTTTTAATTAATTTGTTCATGGCTTTTATTGATTTAGTTCATTGAAAAGTAATAATGACCCCTCCGTAACGATACGATCGCCTGGTTTTAAACCACCCTTAACGTAGCTATATTTCGACGTTGTCTTCAAAACTTCCACTGCCACTTTTTCGTAAGTGCTGTTAGCATTTTGTCTAATCACAAAATAATGCTCGTTGTTGAAAATAATTCCTTTAGGATTTACTGCCAGCAATTTGTCTTGCTTCTGAATATGAAGTTTGACAGTACAAAACATATCTGGTTTCAACAGTCCATCGGGGTTTTGTAAAACTACACGAGCTTTTAATACCTTACTATCATTATCTAAAACCTGTCCAATATTACTAATCGTGCCTGTGAAAATTTTATCAGGATAAGCCATTGTTTGAATATTTACTTGCTGTCCCATTTTCACAGAAGCAATGTCAGATTCATATATATTTATTAAAACCCAGACATCCGATAAGTTAGAAATTGTGAAAATCGCATCTCCGTTGTCAGGGCGAATTTGCACATTTGGATTCACATTTCTTTCTACAATATAGCCACTTTCAGGAGCTTTAACCGTAAAAATTGGCAAATCACCACTTTTGGTTTGTCCATAAACTTTCACAACCTGTGAAGACCTTTCTACCTCTGCCGATGCAATTTCGAGTTGTTTTTTTGAGGCAATCAAGTCACTTTCACTGGAAAATTTCGAATTATACAATTGTTGCGTATTATCAGCATTACGTTTTGCGAGGTCATAGCTCGACTTTGCCGTGTTATAATCTTTCTGATAGTTACTTACATCGGTACTTTGCAATTTTGCTAATACTTGCCCTTTTTTTACGTAAGTTCCTAAATCGGCATTTACTTCCAAGACCGTTCCACTGGCAATTGGATAAACTCTATCTACCTGTTTTTCATCGAATGAAACTTGTCCGGTAAATTGTAATTCTTGTTCGTAATTTCTTAACTGAACGGTGTCAAGTCTATAGGCTGAATCATCGTCTTTGGTTTCGACTTCTTGTGGTTTTTTGGAAGAACAATTCCACAATACCACACACAAAAAGGCTGATAAAATGAATTGAAACTTGATACTGTTAGGTTTCATTATATTATTATTTTTAAGATTATACAAAGGAATTTTATTTAGAATATTTTTGAATTAGTAACAAAATTTAGTTGCTGTTGGGTCTGGAAAAGACTATTATTCAGTTGAATTTGATTCATTTTAGCATCTTTATATGCCCTGATTTTATCAATAAAACTCACTAAATCTATCGTGCGGGCGGCATAATTTTTTCGTGCATTCACATTGACTTCCTCAATTCTTCGGAGATAATCATCACTGAAGTTTTGACTAAGTGCTTGGGCGTGTTCCAACTGTTCGTAACTACTATTCACGTCCTGACTCACCTGTAAAAGTACCACACTTTGCCCTTGAGAACTTTGCTCAATGCCAACTTTAGCTGCTTGAATGTTTCCCTGGTTTCGATTTTTTACGGGTAAATCTATTCCTGCTTGCATTGCATAGAACGATGGATAAGCCGAACCATAGCTTTGATAATTTAAACCAATAGTCAACCTGGGCGTAGCTACAGATTGTTGATATACCAAATTTTGTTTGGCATAAGCAATTTGTTTTTGGGTAATTTTCAAATCCGTTCGATTATCTAACGCTTTTTCATTAAGCGTTAAAACAGAAGGCAAAATAATTTCTTGATTCTGGGTCTGAGGAAGGTAGTAAGTCTTCCCTTGATTTGCCAATAGAATTCGTAGTGTTGCTTGGTCTTGACTAATTTGGTCAAGCAAATTTTTAATTTCCGTATCGGCATTTTTTTGTTCTAATTCCAATCTGGTTACTTCATATTCCGCCACAACGCCTAATTTTAATTCCGCTCTGTATCCTGTCAATAAGTTCTCAAGTTGTTGGCGTTGAAGATTTAAAAATTGTAATTGTTGTATCTCAGAAGACAAATTACCAAAAGTTTGCGCTAATTGATAACGCAAGATTCGCATTAAGTCCTGAAAAGATGCCATTTGTAACTCAACATTAGTTTGATTGAGCGCTACAAACTTACTCCTGTTTCTTGCCAAATTAAAAATTTGTGAAACTGTTACGGTAATAGTTCCGCCAGTTGGATTAGCTGGGTCTCCTCCGTTATCTAAAGGAAATATCCGATGCCCATTGGGATTGTAAGCGTTGAGTTCAAGTTGTAAATTTGGATTATCCCAAAGTTTGGCTTGTTGAACGGCTGCTTCGGCTAAATTGATGTTAAATTTTTGAGCTAATAATACAAAGTTTTTTTGTAAAAAAGTTTGTTCAGCATCTGGAAGCGTTAATTGGAGGGTATCGGTCTGGGCGGTTAGTTGCTCAATACTTAATAAAAGTACGAAAATAAAAATAACTGATTTCATTTGAGAGTTTGGTTGTTTGATGATGCAAAGGTCACCCCATAACATTATGAACTCTTTAATGCAAATCAACCCATTAACATGATTTTGGTCAATGTTTTCAAGTCTGGAAAGGTATAAAAAAACAAAGTGGTTGCTGATAAAAAGAGAGAAGCCTCATAACGAATGAATATTTAGGTATTCTGCGAAATGATTTGATTATTCCTAACTTTTTAAAGCCAAATTAAAAGTTGCTCCATACCCGTATTCACTTTCACAGGTAATGGATGCTTCAATCTTTTGGGCGTGTTCTTTTACGATTGATAGCCCCAAACCCGATGACGTTTCTCCTCCAGTTGGGCGAGTACTTAGTTTCTGAAATCTACCAAAAAGTAAGGGCATTTCTTCGGGTTTTATTCCTTCTCCTCTATCTGAAATTGAAACAATTGCTTGATTTTTTTGGACGACTATTTTTACTAAAATCTCTCCGTATTTTGGGGAAAACTTAATCGCATTTGATAATAAATTTTCGATAATTTCAACCAGATAAGCAGGGTCTGTCCGAATGCTAACTTCATCAATATCACGCTCAAAACGAATATATTGGAATTTTCGGTCAGCAAGATTTTGAAATCTCCCAATCATATTGACTATGAATGAACAAAGATTGGTTTCTTCCAAAGTGGGCATATTTGCTCCTTGCTCAATTCTATTAACGCTTAATAAATTACGAATTCGACCCGTCATGTCTTCAATCGTATCCTGAATATCAGTAATCCAAAATTTTTGCCTTTCCGTCAGATTTTCTTGCGTTAATTTGAACTTATCCGTTAATAGTCTAAGATTAGTGAGGGGTGTTTGTAAATCGTGGGAAGCAATACCTAAGAAACGATTTTTCTCTTGATTCAGGTGATAGAGTGATTCGTTTGCGGCCTTTAATTGAAGAAGTAATTGATTCAATTCTTTATTTTTATGAGTAAGTTGATTCTCTAATTCTTTCCGTTTTCTCAAATCAAAAACCGTGGTTCTACTCATAACAAAATTGCCTTCTTCATCATAAATAGCGGTGGAATTCAATGAAATTGGCAGAATAGCGCCATTTTTGCGTATAAGATCTACCTCAAATTCCTTCACATAACCTTCTTTTATGAAAATAGGATATTTTTCAGTGAACTTATATTTTTGTGCTGGAATGATAAAATCAATCAATCTTTTTTTACCAATCAATTCATGTCTCTCATACCCCAGCCATTCAAGTTCAGTATCATTAATCAATAAGTAAAAGCCGTTAATATCTAAAGAATGAAGGCCCATTGGAGAAGAATTATAGAGCTTTGCAATCTCATCTCTTTTTATTACACTTTCGTAATAGTTCATAATTTTAAAGTATTTTTTAAATATTACGTAAGGTTACAATAAATATTGCGTCCATTTTTATAGAAGTTATTTTTAATCATCAAAATGTATTGACCACCGTCA
This sequence comes from Arcicella sp., assembly GCF_964672035.1. Lineage (NCBI taxonomy): Bacteria > Pseudomonadati > Bacteroidota > Cytophagia > Cytophagales > Flectobacillaceae > Arcicella > Arcicella sp. The sequence goes on along the minus strand of NZ_CBABQS010000087.1, from coordinate 10,241 downwards.
AATTTATTTTAAAAAAACTCTCTCAACTTTGTAAATATGAAAGAAAGCTTAAATTCAAATGAAAAAAATTATACATACACAATCAACCGAAAACAAAAAGGATTTTCAGGATAATGTTTTGAAACAAGACGAAAATAACTTATTGAGTGCCTACCAAAGAATTCAAGATCTTAATGACCTTAAGTCAAAATTTATTACCACCGTTTCACACGAGTTTCGTACCCCTTTGGCTATTATGCAATCTTCCATAGTTTTAGCAAAACATTATGGCAAAAAAGGGCAATTGGACAAAGTAGATAAACATTTAAAAGTCATTGAAATTAATATGAAAGCTTTGAATGAACTGATTGATCAAGTCGCTGAACTCAATTTTAGTAATGAAGAAATATCCTCCGAACAATTAATTGAATTTACCGAGAATCATACGGTTAAATACTTGATTGAGTTTAAGCAATTACCTTGACGAAAATCAATAATTAGCTTCAAAAAACTTCCTACATTTGCAATACTCGAAAGAATAACCAAATCAAGTTTCACTAATATTTCCATGATTAAATTGGCTTACATATACAGATTGTTATTTTTGACAGGTTTATTCCTGACTCTAATAGCAATACCTGAGCAAATCTTAGCCAATAGCCACTTTTCCAAGAAAACTGAAATCAACGCCAATCATCACAACTTGGTTAAAGCAATTATTAACGAGAATTTAGTTGCTGATATTGTTGATAATGAAATTACCGATGAAGATTCTTATCATCAATTTTTTGGGGCCACCTTAAAAGTTGATTCTTACCGCTTTGGTTACCTACTACCAAAACAAGAAGCAATAGATTTTGATAAATTCCAAGTACCGTTTCATAAATTTCCCCATCTTTTCATCCTTTTCCATTGTTGGAAGTACTTATGCCTGTAATTGTATAATTCGGTGCACTTAGCTGGCTATTTTGGTCAGCTTAGTCTATCAAATTATTACTTACTCCGTAAAATCTAATTTTACAGCCATGAGCATTCGAGGTACATTCATCAATTTTTTTTCTTGAATTTTAACAACTTGGTTTAAATTGTTAAAATTCAAGAAATCTTATGGCATGATTTTACTAAAACGCCCTGTTTTAAGTAATGATTCTAAAAATCCCAACCATTGATTTTAGCCTAATAAATTAGAATGACATCCGTCAATCAAAACCTCGTGTATTTTAAAAAATTATCTTCCAATATATCTTATGTTTCTTAAGCAGAATTATTTTCAACAATAGTATAAATCAATTTAATTTTCACATTTTAATAAATTACAAACATGAAAACTGCAATCAAATTCGTAATCGTAACTTGTCTTACTCTCATGACTTCTGGTGTTTTTGCTACGTCAAACACACATCCGAAACAAGAAGTAAAAGCGAAGCAAGAAACTAAAAAAGAGGAGAAGAAAGCATCCGAGAAAAAAGTAGCAATGGCAAAACCAGAATTTAAAAAAGAAGAGAAGAAGGAAGCAACTGAGAAAAAAGAAGTAACGGCAAAACATAAAATGGAGAAAAAATCTCATAAAAATCATGTAGCATCTAAAAAGTAATTTGCTGAAACCGATTAACAAAAGTTATTTGATTTCAATTATTCGGTAATTTTGAAGAAACTATCTCCTTGATTTTCTGGGAGATAGTTTCGCTAACATCCCAAGGCAGATTTTTTTGCGCTAAAAATTATGAAAAAGATACTCCTCATTGAAGATGAAGAACAGTTGAGAAAAAACACGGCTGAAATTTTAGAAATATCTGGCTTTGAAGTGGAAACTGCTGAAAATGGAAAAATTGGAGTCGAAAAAGCCCTAAAAAGTAAGCCAGATTTGGTGGTATGTGATGTAATGATGCCCGTCTTGGATGGCTACGCAACTTTACAAGCCTTTACCCGCAACGAAGCCTTAATGGGAATTCCTTTTATCTTTCTAACCGCAAAAGTTGAACGAGCAGATTTACGCAAAGCAATGGAATTAGGAGCGGATGATTATTTAACTAAACCATTCGGAATCAATGAGTTAACTACCGCTATTAATACCCGTCTTCAAAAAATTGATAACCTCAAACGTACGCTGATCACCGATGAAAGTCTTGAGCTTTTTTTAGCAAATGCCAAGGCAAATTCGGGTCTAAATTCACTTTCAACGGATAAAAAGAACCATCCTTACAAGAAGAAAAAAATAATTTACTCAGAAGGGGATTCACCCTCAAAATTGTTTTTTATTACCGCAGGGAAAGTAAAAATTGTCCGTGAAAATCAAGACGGGAAGGAACTCATTACGGCTTTGTATGGTACCGGTGATTTTTTTGGGTATAATTCCCTCATTGAAGATTGTAATTATACGGATACCGCTTTGGCGCTCGAAGATTGTGAAATTATTTACATTCCCAAACAAGATTTCTTTGAACTGCTCTACAGGAATGCAAATGTTGCCCAGCGTTTTGTAAAAATGTTGTCAAACCAAATCATCGAAAAAGAGCAACAACTTTTGGGACTTGCTTACAATTCGCTTCGGAAACGGGTCGCTGAAGGGATTATTCAATACGTAAAAACGTACAAAGTTGATTATCAGGATAAAGTAATTGTTTCAATTACCCGGGAGGATTTATCAAATATTGCGGGAACAGCCATGGAATCATTAGTAAGAACCCTCGGTGATTTTAAAGACGAAGGACTCATACAAATTACCGATGGAAAAGTGGTGATAACTAATATTGCGAAATTGGAGCAATTGAAATATTGAGTGAAATTAAGTATTATTAAAACATCCCGAATTAAATTTTTCGGGATATTTTGTAAAATCTGATGATTAACGCCCGTGTCCATGCCCCCTTCCAGATCTTCCGTGTCCTTTTCCAATGTTGAAAATCCCACCTGAGTCAGTTCTTTGTAAGCCAAATCGTAAAAATAAGCCGTAAAATACACGAGAATTATCTACCGTTTCGGAGGTATAATCGTAATACCCAGACACTAAGCCGACTCCCCATTTTTTACCTAATTGCGCAAATATCGTATAAGAAAGTTCAAACATCAGACTACCATTATTATCAAATAATTTCCCCGCTCCGATGGTCATTTCATTGGAAAAAATCCCATAATTACAAACATCCATCGTTACTTTGGCTTCGGCAAATAATGTACTGTCGGGACGTTGGGAAGCTCTTCCGATTGCTAAACCGAGGTCAATTACCCGAAAAGATTTGCCAATTTCAAGGTACTGAGGAATTCTTTCGGCGTATTTACCCGTAATACCCGTATAAATCGCAATGGGCATTACACGAGCATACCAAGGAGCAGTATTAAAAGTTAATCCAATTTTTGTTGAATCGGTTGTTTGTTGAGCAAATAAAGATTGAGAAATTACAAAAACAAATAAAAATGAGAAAAGTTTTTTCATGATTTTGGAAATTAAATGGTAAAATTATATCCCAAAATTATATTTCCCAAAATGATTGAGTATTGCCATTAATCAAACCAAAGTGTTGACCTTTATCAATATGTGTATATTCCACAGCCAATAAGGGGTTTTAATTTAGATTTTTTACATTCTTAAAAGTCTCTACCAGTAACATTGCTTTGTGCAACATTTCCGAAAATTCATCCAATTCACTTTCTTTGAAAAGGATATAATAATTATTCATGGGCGTTTTCATCATCACTTCCTTGCCGTGCGATGTGTGATATTCGAGCATACATTTCCGTTCTTCAATTAATTTACAAAACCATTGATATTCAGATAGTTGAAAGCAAAATAATGAATTTTTATAACAAATACTTACCGTTTGGCAACATTTGCAATAACCAATATAACCATCATGATTTTCTACAATGGTTATGAATTTGTGAGATGTTTGAGCCATGATTTTAATAGTTCATTTGAGCTTGATTGACAGATTTTGACATTTTTTTTACTTTATTTCTCCGTCCCCACCAAATATAAAATCCAGTAATAGGCAAACTTGCAGCGACTAAACTTACCAAAAAAGCCAATACTTTTCCGGCCAAACCAAAGATTGCCCCCACATGAACATCATAATTCATTCGGATGGCTTTATCTGCCAATTTTGCGTCTTGAAATCTGCCGTATAAATGATTTACAGATAATTCTTTCAAGGTATATTGGTCGAAATAACGGTAATCGGTTTTCCAAGTTGTCCCAATTTCGGTATTGGTATTTACGGCAATAGCGGCAGAATCTGAATCGGGAATATGCACTTCAATGGCGTTGATGTTTGCTTGTTCTGTTCGTACTTTTTGCCATACCACATCAATCATTGGGGTATTGGTATTTATTACTTTTTTGTGGGTTGTATACGAAAGAGCTTCCGTAAAAACCATTGATTTTTCGCCACCCAAACGTCCATAAACCGAATTGGCAAACCATTCAAATCCCCAAATCAAGCCCGTTAAGGCAATAATTAGCACCACCCAAGAAGCATAAAAACCAAGAATATTGTGTAAATCATAGTTTTTACGTTTCCATTTCGTTGCAGATTTCCACTTAAATTGAAAACGTTGTTTGGTGGCAGCTTTATTTTTTGGCCACCAAAGCACAATTCCAGAAATCAACAAAAACACAAAAATTAAGGTTGCCGAAGCCACAATTGGTTTTCCGATAGTAGGCGGAAGCCACAAATAATAATGTCCCATGAGTACAATTCTGAAAAAATCGTAATCCATATCTTTTACTTTTAATACTTCTGCCGTATAGGGATTTAAGTAAATAATATCGTAATAGGATGGTTCATATCCATAAAAAATAGCTTCCACACTTCTTCCCTTACCTGCGTAATTGATGGCGTGCAGATGTTTATTAGGGAATATTTTTAGGGCTTTTCCCTTAAAAACAGAAGGTGCTAAAGCCGTTTTTGCCTGTATTTCTGCGAACAAATAAGGTTCTGTGAATGCCTCAATTTCAGTTTTGAAGGCATACAAACAGCCCGTAATGCTGATAATAAACACCACTACCCCAGACAAAAGTCCGAGCCAGAGGTGTAATTGATGAACGATTTTTTTGAAAGTCATTAGTTGTTTTCTTAAAATTTATACCCAACGGTCAAACGTGCATTGCGTAAGGCTTCGGTTTGGTAATAATAAAATCCACCGTAGCTATAATACGCTCCAGAATACAAGTATTCGCTCAGTAAGTTATTGACATTCAAGGCAATATTGAATTTGCTGGTTTGGTAAGAAACCGCACCGTCCATTCTAAAATAGTCTTTTAAGGGTTGCGTTGTGCCATCAAATACGTACCAAGATGAACGTCCCCCTTGGAATTGTCCGCCCAAAGAAACTCCCCAACCTTTTATTTTCCCTTCAGTTGCTTTGTAGGATAACCAAGCGTTGGCAATATTTTTCGTTGAACCTGCCAAAGCAATTCCGACTTTTTTAGCATCTGTATCTTTGGTTACTTTTCCATCAGTAAAAGCATAATTCAAGGTTAAATCTAATCCATGAAGAATCTGTCCACGTAAATCAAATTCAATTCCTTCGGTTTGGCTTTGTCCCAACTGAATGGAAAAATTTGGATTGCTTGGGTCGGCCGTAAGAATGTTATTTTTAGTGATACGATACGCCGATAAACTGGTTATCCAAAGGCCTCCTGCCCATTCTCTTTTAATCCCAACTTCCTTGTTATCTCCCGTAATTGGGTCGAAAGATTTACCTGATTTATTGGCTCCTGCTTGCGGAACGAACGCTTCATCATATACGCCATAAACGGAAGTACTTTTATCAACCGAATAACTCAAACCAATACGAGGTGTAAATTTATCGGCTTTTCGTAGTCCAGAATACGGGTCTCCATTTTCAGAAGTGGTATATCTTCCCGCTAAAGTCAGGCGAAGTTTATCTTTCATTAAATGGATTTCGTCTTGCAAATAAAAGCCCGAATAATTCTGATAATAATTAGCGCCACGTTCACGAAGGCTTAATGAACGGTCGTATTTAGGATATTCGCTTCCTGCCACAGTCCCGTAAACGGGATTATAAATTGCCAAACCCTTGATAGCTCCCCATTGGGCAAAATCGTGGAAATAACTTTTATTTCCCATATCAACTCCACCTAAAATCAGGTGTTTAATATTCCCCGTTTTTACGTCTCCATTCACAAAGAATTGCCCCAATTTATTAATGCCTTGCACATCCCAAATACTCATGCCCCGATAAAGCGTATCTCCATTGGTAGAAAAACCACTTGGCCACATCGACTGCCCAATTTGACTATAATTCATATACGCAATTTGACCCGTAAATTTCCAATTTGAGTTAATGGCGTGCGCCAAAGTAAGGAAAAAAGTATTGTCGTTGATATTTGTTGGCGACATATTGGCTTCGGCAGTCGTGAAATTTACAGGCAAATCACCGTATCCTTTTTTGGAAAATGAATAATTTGAACCAATCATCGACATTTGGTTATACTGGTAGGTATATTCAGCGGTCAATGAGGTTTTACTGTTAAACTGATATTTGATAACGGGGGCAATTGATACTCGATTATTAAATTCAAAATCACGGTGGGAGCCTTTCATTTGCCCCATCAAATTGATACGGTACAATAATTTACCATCATCGCTCAATTTTCCTTCCAAATCTAAGGTGGTACGATAGGTATTGAAACTTCCCAACGTCATCGTGGCCTCTCCTTTGGTCATTCCCGTTGGTTTTTTGGTCACGACATTATAAAAACCGCTTGGTTCGCCATTGGCAAGCATAAAACCAGCTGGGCCTTTTACAAATTCAATCCGTTCTACCATACTCATGTCTTCCGCCAAAGGCCCCCACGACATTTGTACATTCATGCCATTTCTGAATGCTCCCACTTGCGAGCCACGCATCGACAAAAGGGCGTAATTATCCCAGTGTTCCAAACGAGTTACGCCACTGACATTGCGAGTTACGCCTTCCAACATATCAAAAATTTGTTGGTCTTGGAGCAATTGTTTGGTGACAACCTGAATATTTTGGGGTAGTTCCAATAAGGGCGTTTTCAGGCGTAATGAAATCGAAGGATAATCAGTTACGTATTTACTTGGGTTTGACACCACCACTACTTCTTTCAGTTGCTGACTGTCTTCTGTCAATGTAAAATCAATGTTTGTTTCTTTTCCTGCTTCAATCACCACTTTCTTGTTTTGAGCTTCCAATCCCACAAAACTTATTTGAACAGTATGACCTCCTATTTTAATATTTTCGATACGGTAATTTCCTTGAATATCGGCCACCGTTCCTTTCGTTGTTCCTTTAATAACAACGCTCACAAATTCAGCGGGTTGACCATCTTTGGTGATTACTTTTCCTGCAATACTTCCCGTTTGGGCGAAGCTCAAAAAGCTAATCAAAATTAATATTACGGTGAATAATTGTTTCATTGGGGTTTATTTAAATATGACTTTTTGTTGATCTAACAATGCAAAGGTAATCCACTATTTAGAATAATTCCAAATAAATAAGACATTAATTTGGAATTATTCTAAATAAAAAACTGCTTTTGTCGAGTTAAAAGTATTAACCAACTTCCTAAACCTAATGAGAATTCTATTCAAAATATATTTAATAATCTGTTTTACAAATACTTACGAATTTAGAAGGCTTATTTTGGATAGTATTTCTCCTAAATTTTTCTAAATAGTAATTGAATGTAGAGGCTATAACCAATAATTGAAATGATGCAGATTATTAAACATCAGCAATTCCTTGGTGTATCGCTCAAAATTGGTAAAATAACTACCACAAATGATACGAAATTGTATCTCTCCGAGATCAGTATTAATTTGAAATTGCAAGAAAAATTTGAGATAATATTTGATCTTTCAGATAGATAACCCACAAAAAGTCGTTTTAAAACTTGCAAACGCATACTGAGAAATAGTTGGTAAATTCAGCAGAAACTGGGGTAGGCTGCGTGATAACTTAATTTTTCGGGGAAGCAAACAAGTTACGAAAATTGATAAAGTAGAGATTGTAAGCAGGATCGAACTACCATTTAAGACTTTTGCGGGTCTTAGCCTTACCACTCAGCCATACGACCATTTTGGCTTAGATTAATAATTGAGCGTGAATTATGAAGTCTGCCCCAACACAATTTCACTCCCAATTTATCCATTTTTATTAAGTTTATAGTCTCTAAAACGCTTAATCCTCATTAAAAAGTATATCTTACTTGTCGTGCCATACGTTCCTGGGTCACCCAATACCGCTGCGTATTGTCCTGCACTACCAGCTGCGGGTAATAATTGTTCAAAATAATTTTGGTTCAAAAGATTACGACCCCATACTAAAATTGATCTGCCATTCGAGGCACGGAAACCAACTCTTCCGTGCACCAATGCGTAACCATCAATGTTCAAAAACTGCGATGGTGAGGCACTTGAAGAGAATGAAGAACGAAAATAAGCGTCAAAAGCTACAAAATAATTACCCTTTAAACTAATGAATTTACCTCCTGTGGTGTATTCTCCACCGATTGAACCTGCCCATTTTGAAATCCCTGGCAAAACTCCCCCTGAAACATCTTTGAAGGCTGATTCTCCACCCGTTTCTTCGAGTGGAACGGGTGCATTTACGAAGGATACATATTTTCCATCGGTATAAGAAACGGCTCCATTCACTGATAAATGATTACCAATTTTAATATTTCCGTCAACTTAATATTTCGTTGGTACGAGTATCCACAACTTTTCCAGAATCGGTGAAGTTAGAAAAATTTATCTTCATTACCTCTGTTGTTTTGGTCAATAAGAAGATAAGCCGATTCTCGCTTTTCAACTAATTTTTATAATTCCGAATCAAACACTAAACATACTTATTTATAAACCAAGATATAATTTACCACTTACTGTACTAAATATAATTTTTCCTGTACCTCTACATTGTATCAGTTTAGCATGAGCATTATTAGTTGTAATCGTCACGTTATGAGTAGTGTCAATCACAACCTTGTCTGTGCTGATAGGAACTCTACCAATATTCCATGTACTTGAACTTTCCCAATTACCCGATATTATGCTAACTACATCACTAGAGACATCCACTCTTACATTTTCAGAATTGGCACTTGAACAAATAATCCCGTTTAGTGTTTGTTCACATTTTGCATAATAGCTTGTTGTAGTGATAGGAGAGACTGGCATATTTATCACCGAATTATCTGAGGTTAAATACCATTTTAAGGCAAATGATCCTGTGTTTCCATTACAACTCGTAGCAGTGAGTGTGATGCTTTGGCCAGATGTAATTTGTGTATTAGCCTGAGATATTGGCGTTGGAGCTATTGGATTTACAGCAACATTAGTGCTTGATACACCCACACACCCATTAACGGTTACTGAATAAGTAATGGTGGTTGTCCCAGCACTTACACCTGTGACAACACCCGAGGTACTAATGGTAGCAATACTGGTAGAAGCCGAACTACTCCAAATACCCCCACCAGTGGCATTAGCTAAAGCAATCGTGGAACCCACGCAAACAGCCGATCCACCACTAATGGCGGAAACTGTTGGAATTGCATTAATGGTAATGATTTTGGTGGATGTACCCACACAGCCATTCACGGTTACGGAATAAGTAATGGTGGTTGTTCCGGCACTTACACCTGTGACAACGCCCGAGGTACTAATGGTAGCAATACTGGTAGAAGCCGAACTACTCCAAACACCCCCACCAGTGGCATTAGCTAAAGCAATCGTGGAACCCACGCAAACAGCCGATGCACCACTAATGGCGGCAACCGTTGGAATTGCATTAATGGTAATGACTTTAGTGGATGTACCCACACACCCATTCACGGTTACGGAATAAGTAATGGTGGTTGTCTCAGCACTTACACCTGTGACAACGCCCGAGGTACTAATGGTAGCAATACTGGTAGAAGCCGAACTACTCCAAACACCCCCATCAGTGGCATTAGCTAAAGCAATCGTGGAACCCACGCAAACAGCCGATCCACCACTAATGGCGGAAACTGTTGGAGGAGTGCAAGGGGTAATAGTAATAGTTTTAGAACTGGAACTTAACTTTCCACATACAGTATTACCCGCAATCAATGCTTGAAATGAAGTTAAACTTGTACCTACATATCCACTCAAATTTAATCCACCTTGGTATGATATACCGTAAACGGTATAAGTATCAGCGGTATAAATAGCTGAATTAGTGAAGTCGGAAGTGCTACTGAAACCGGCGATATTCCCTGTACTATTCACCGCTAAATAGGTATAATCATA
>NZ_CBABQS010000086.1:0-17992 GCF_964672035.1 Arcicella sp. | reverse complement strand
CCAAAAGCAATATTTAAACAAAAGAGAGGTCAGTCAGAAATTTAAAGATAATATCAAAAATTATGTTACTTTCGATGATAAAAGACCTAAATGGAACTACCTAATAAAAGGTAGAGATTGACCAACTTATTATTTACTCGTTACTAAGTCAGCGATAAATCGGTTCGCCGCCCGTTGCTACCGGTGTCATTTCTAACATAAAATGAATCTGGTAATTCATAGTTTTCAAAGATTTTGTCAGATAAAATAATGACATCTTCTTGACGGATATTCCACTTGATGATATGTTCCATACTCCATCGACTGAAAAAATCAATGACTGTTAATTGCTGAGCATTAGTCTTTTTGCCTTGTATGTAAATATACTCAATGTCAAACTCAAAATAAGGAAATTATATGATGGGCTTCGGTACTAATTCTTTCACCCATTGGCGTTTAGTAAACTCACGAGAGCCTTTTTTAGTACATAAAAGGCTATTGACGTGCATCAGACGATAAACTTTCCTCGGATTGATGATATAATTTTTCTCATCTCGTAAGAAAAACGTTACTTTTAAATATCCATAATCAACGAAAGATTCGGCGAATAAGGTCTTGATATGCTCAACAACAAGTTCATTATCATCATATCCATCAGTTGTTTTTTTAGTCGTTTTTGAGAAAAATCTTCCTACTTTTTTAGCCTCTAATTGGGGTTTATAATAGAAAGAACTTCGGCTAATTTCACAGATTTTGAGGACTAAACTTTTGGTGATTCCTATGTTAATACAACGCTGAGCCACTGAAAGTCTGATAGTTTTAGCTAAGGACTTTTTTTAGAAGTTCGTTCTGAACTCTAATAATTAGTTCTTTTTCAGCCACTAACATTTTGAGTTCGTGGTTCTCTTTTTTAATCATTTCGAGCTCTGGATTTTTGTCCGAAACATGTTTTGACAACAGTCCTTGTTCTCCATGTTTATCAAAATGGCGTTCCCATTTATAAAGTGTGGTACTTGAAATTTCAAGTTGCCGGGAGGCTTTTCCAATCCCTTCTCGTTTCATTAATTGGACAGCTTCGAGTTTCTCGGAAAGACTCCAATTTCGTCTATGATTGCTCATAATTTCGTAAAGTTATTAAAACCGGGCGACGGTCGCTTAGTATACGAAAAATTTGTCCAGTCAATTAGTGGGTTCGGGAGCTTTACTTCCAGTCAAAGTAATTCTTGTATCAAAGTCTACTGATTGAGAGACTTTGACTTTAGTCAATGAATTCATTATAAAAGAAATAAGTAAAGACTATATTTTTTTAGTTACTAAACCTAAACAAGTTAAAATATAAGCGGTTTTATTTTTAACTTTTGGATACATACCATTTTCAAATTCGATATGGAGCGTTACAAACTTATCAACTAAATCTTTTCTGGTTAAAATCTCCGTTCTATGTTTTTCTTTGAGATTATAATTTTTTAGTAAAATTTCGTGAACATTTTCAAACACTAATTTTGGATTCACTTTCACCGCTTGCATGAAATCAGCTTTATCTGCATTTATGGTGTCAAAAATTGTACTGATATTAAATTCTAAATGCGTAACATTTCTTTGCTTGTTGCCATAATGCTTGTACTCAAATTTAATGGGCGAACGTGGCGTACTATTAATTTCTTCCATGGCGGTATTTAAAACTTTACGTTTAAAATCTTTCAAATTTTGATAAGTGCCAGCGGGAACATTCAAAAGTTTTCTTAGTTCGGTGATCGAGTAAATAAAAGAATACCTGTTTTGTCCGATATGGCTCTTTAGTAATTTGTAAAGCAAAGTGGAATAGGTATGCTTAAAATTAAGCACCGTGATAAAATCATACTTTGCGTATTTATTGCCAAGAATTAAATATTCGGAAATTTCTGGGTTTGATTTAAAAACCAAATAACCACTCTGTTTGTAGTTATAACTGATTTCAGAAAATATAGGCAAATGTCGGAACTCAATTTCAGGATGATTAACGTCGTACAAGGTCATTTTTTTCTCTGACATCTTAGATGTTGTATCTCTTATTTGTTCGACGGTCATGTATTGTTTAACAAATGCTATCGGAATCTTAATCATTAGACCTTTTTCACGGTCAATTTTTTCATAATTGATTTGATTGACAAACATTTCGTACATCTTTTGTTCAATTCTTGAGAAATCAATTTGACTAATAATTAATTTTTGAGGTAAATAGTTATGACTTCTATGTTCGATATATTCTTGCTCTAAATACTCGTTTGGCTCAAGAATTATTTGGGTATCTATGTTATTGGGAATTAAGTCCATAATCTAAAGAGTTAATTTTGAAATAAACGGAAACAAATATAACAAAAAAAACTAAAAAAGTCCCCTTATAGCTAAAAAAAGTCCCCTAATTTTTTATTTTTTATAAAAAAAGTCCCCTTATAGCTAAAAAAAAGTCCCCTTATAGCCTATAAATAATTGATTCTTAGGAAGTTACACTGATTCTAAATCAATCAAATTATAATATGATAAATTTATAAATCACGATCTAATTACTAAAAATAAAAGTATTTAAGTAAAGTTTTACTAAAACCACCTAATTTGACTTAAAAAATAGATCACCCTCAATTATTTTTTGTAATTAGAAAAATTTTAAAGTAGAATTCTTCTAAAAAAAGTCCCCTTGAAATTATAAAATTCTGATAACCAATGAGTTAAGTATCTAAAATAAGTCCTCTTAAACCATTTTCTCTGCAATGTTTTTAATATAGCCTCTAAAATAAGTCCCTATACGTTTATAATGTACTAAGATTAAGCTGGTTCTAACTGGTAAATAAAATTAGATACACAGTACTTTTTACGTAATTTCTTCTAAATTTAGCTAAAAATAGAATTTTTCTAATTTAATTTATATATTTAATAGTTTGGTTATCAGATAGTTAGTCTTAATGGTAGTAATTTATATTAACTTTTATCATTCATAAATTAAGTCCCTTTAATGTGGTTTATAATTACGATAGCTGTTCTAAAAAAAGTCCCCTTGATAATCTAACTAATTGATAATAAGATAGTTAAAAAATTTAAAAAAGCACATTTTTACTTTAAAGGTCAATTCATTTTTATGCTAAAAAAAGTCCCCTTATTTCTAACTAACTGATTTTTAGTATATTATAAATAAGAGTTAGTTATATCAGTGTAGCATTTGCAATATTTTGTCATTTCGCATTGATAATTCGATGAATTATACTGTAAAAGTCCCCTTACGGTTGCAAGTCGCTTATTAGGCTGGAATCACCATTTGGGTCTAAACTAAAATATGGAACTGTGTATCTTAATTTAAATACTTTGACAAGCATTTACCATGATAAAATTTGGGTAGGCACTGACTTGGACATCAGATAAGAATATAAATTTGCAGATGTGTATTTTGGCTGATACCGAAAGCAGTTTACGAAGAGAAAACACTTTAGAAGGGTTAAGAATTGCTAAGGAAAAAGGTATGCAAGGAGGCAGAAATTTATTGGATTAAACAAACAATACCAAATAATTGCTACCGAGGTTAAGAAAATCCATGATTCGATGATGTATTCAAATAAAACCATCAGAGAAATATTTTCAATAAAAAAAGGCAATATTCTCCCAGATAATAGCTTTTGCCAATAAATAGGAATGGTAGAATTGCTGATTCACTCCGAATTTATTACATGAAATTTAGACTTGTGTTTCATAAAAATCAAGTCTAAATACATAGATAGAAACACCCAAAATACTACTAAAAATTTATAGCCAAATCGGGCTAATGTGCGTCAAAACTAACGCAAAATTCTTCGCAAAAAATGTACAAAATATTACTAAAAATTTACGGTAAAATAGCACTAAAAGTGATAGTCTTTGGGGTATTCAAAGTTACCTTAATTGGTGCGGTTGTAGCTGGTGCTGCATTTTTTATGGTTTGGAACTAATAAACATATCGTAATGTCTCACTTATGATATTTGTCAGTTTCAATTCATTAAAAATTGCTTAACTTTACAGCTTGAAAAAAATAATCGCCATATTGCTTGTCCTATTTTATCAGATGGCAACCACTGAATTATACCAGTTGTTGAAATTACCATTTCTGATGGAGCATTTTATTGAGCATAAAGAGCAGAACAAAAATATCACCCTGATGGAGTTTCTATATCTTCATTATGCCTACGGCGATGTTAAAGATGCGGATTATGAAGAAGACATGAAACTACCCTTCAAGTCGCATAATCACACCATTACTACAAATATTGTGGATGCGATGGCAAATTCAGTATTTAAAATAACCATACATTCAAAGCCTAATTTTGTTGAATTAAAAGTGATCATTATTTCAAAAGAAGCATTTTTCGTTTCTTCTTATCTCTCCAATATCTGGCAACCGCCAAAATTCTGTTAATCCCTTTTTTGGTTTTCATTTGTCTCAAATACTATCGTATTTGGGTCTTCGAGTATTCAAGAATTTTAATCAAAATACTGATTATCAGGTTAAATTATGCTTAATAAAATCATTGAGTTTTCCATCGGGAATAAACTCATTATAGGGCTATTCGTGATTGCCCTTTTAGGATATGGCGCTTACGAAACAACCAAACTTCCCATTGATGCGGTGCCAGATATTACCAATAATCAGGTACAAGTTATTACCGTTGCCCCTTCTTTTGGCGCTACGGATATTGAACGATTGGTTACTTTTCCCATCGAACAAGCTAATAATAATATCAGTGGTTTAAAAGAAATTAGAAGTTTTTCTCGCTTTGGACTGTCTTTAGTAACCATCGTTTTCGATGATGCTACGGATATTTATTGGGCCAGACAACAAGTATCCGAACGATTGCAAAAAGTGCAGTCTATCATTCCACCAGGGATTGGAACTCCAGAATTAGGGCCAATTTCAACGGGTTTGGGTGAAATTTACCAATACGTAGTTCGCCCAAAAGAAGGTTACGAAAATAAATACGATGCCATCGAACTCCGAACTATTCAAGATTGGATTGTTCGTCGCCAACTGTTAGGCGTAAAAGGTGTAGCAGAAGTTGGTAGTTTTGGGGGAAAATTGAAGCAGTTTGAAATATCGGTAAATCCCAATAAATTACAGGCGTACAACTTGACAATTAATGATGTTTTTACCGCTTTAGAAAAAAATAACCAAAATACGGGTGGAGCGTATATTGAAAAAGGCCCGACCGTTTTATTTATTCGGAGTGAAGGTTTAATTGGCAATAAGGAGGATATTGAGAACATTTCCGTGAAAGCAACTTCAAGCGGAACCCCCGTTTTTATTAGAGAAGTTGCCGATGTAAACATTGGTTACGCTACCCGATACGGTGCGATGTGTTACAATGACAAAGGCGAAGTTGCGGGAGCGGTGGTAATGATGTTGAAGGGTGCAAACAGTAGTGAAGTTATCAAAAATGTCAAGGAAAGAGTTGCTCAAATCCAGAAAACATTACCCGAAGGCGTGGTCATTGAGCCATTTTTAGACCGAACCAAAATGGTAAATAATGCCATTGGAACGGTTGAAAAGAATCTTTTGGAAGGTGCTTTAATCGTGGTATTCATTCTGGTCTTGTTTCTCGGAAATTTCCGGGCGGGTTTATTGGTTGCCTCAGTTATTCCCTTAGCGATGTTATTTGCCATTATTTTGATGAATACGTTTGGCGTAAGTGGCAATTTAATGAGTCTCGGAGCATTGGATTTTGGTTTAATTGTGGACGGTGCCGTCATTATCGTGGAAGCCGTCATGCACCAATTATCCCATAGCCAGAAGTTTGAACATATCAAAAAATTGTCGCAAAGTGAGATGGATTTGCAGGTAAATTCATCGGCCAGTAAAATGATGAACAGTGCCGTTTTCGGTCAAATTATCATCTTAATTGTGTATCTACCCATCTTTACGTTACAGGGAATTGAAGGAAAAATGTTCAAACCCATGGCTCAGACGGTGGCTTTTGCTTTATTAGGAGCATTTGTTCTTTCCCTCACCTATATTCCCATGATGAGTGCTTTAGTCTTGAGTAAAACGGTAAAACATAAACCCAATATCTCGGATAAAGTGATGGCTTGGGTGGAAAGTGGCTATGAAAACTCACTCAAAAAGATTTTAAATTTCCCCAAAATCGTCATCTCAATCGTAGTTTTGCTTTTTGTTTTGGCGATTATTCTTCTTCGATCATTGGGTGGCGAATTTATTCCTGCCTTGGAAGAAGGCGATTTTGCGGTAGATACTAGAGTTTTGACAGGAAGTAATTTAAGTACCACCATAGAAAGTACGCAAAAAGCCGCTCACATTCTCAAAGCCCGTTTTCCAGAAGTTGAGAAAGTAGTGACTAAAATTGGTAGCGGAGAAGTCCCAACGGACCCAATGCCGATGGAAGCCAGTGATATGATGGTTATTTTGAAGGATAAATCGGAATGGACTTCCGCAAAAACATTTAGTGAATTATCCGAAAAAATGACCATTGCGTTGCAAGATGTTCCGGGCATTACGACGGGATTTCAGTTCCCCGTGCAGATGCGATTCAATGAGTTGATGACCGGAGCGAGACAGGATGTTGTCCTTAAAATTTTTGGGGAAGATTTAGATACTTTAGCACTTTATGCCGAACGTCTGGGGAAAGTTGTTAGCAGTGTTCAAGGCAGTCAAAACCTTTTTATTGAGCCTGTTACGGGAATGCCCCAAATCTTGATTGAGTACAATAGAGCCACAATTGCCCAATATAATTTGAATATTGCTGACATCAATAAAGTCCTCAATACGGCATTTGCGGGACAAAGTACAGGTTTGGTTTTTGAAGGAGAAAAACGTTTCAATCTAATGGTTAGGTTGAATATGGACAAGCGAAAAAACTTAGAAGACGTTCAAAATTTACTGATTCCAACGCCCCAAGGAACGCAAATTCCCTTGAATCAATTGGCTAAAATTGAAATTAAAAATGGTCCAAACCAAATTCAGCGTGAAGATGCAAAACGGAGAATTGTGGTTGGTTTCAACGTAAAAGGTAGAGACGTACAAACGATTGTGACGGAATTGCAACAAAAAATTGATGCCCAAATAAAATTCCCTACGGGTTATTATGTTACTTACGGAGGTGCATTTGAAAATTTGAATGCCGCCAAACAGCGATTGATGATAGCCGTTCCCGTTTCATTAATTCTGATTTTCCTCTTGTTATTTTTTGCTTTCAATTCCGTAAAACACGGTTTATTGATTTATACTGCCATTCCACTTTCGGCAATTGGTGGAATTTTCTTCTTGGCTTTGCGTGGAATGCCTTTCAGTATCAGTGCTGGTGTTGGTTTTATCGCCCTTTTTGGGGTAGCAGTTTTGAATGGAATCGTATTAATTGCGGAATTCAATCGTCTGCAAAAAGATGGAATGACGGATTTGAAAGAAGTGGTGGTAACGGGTGCAAAAGTACGTTTACGTCCCGTGATGATGACGGCTTTTGTGGCATCTTTGGGTTTTTTACCCATGGCAGTCAGCAACGGTGCGGGTGCCGAAGTGCAACGTCCTTTGGCTACGGTAGTGATTGGTGGATTGATGTTGGCGACCTTTTTAACCCTTTTTGTTCTCCCAATTCTTTACATCATTTTTGAAAAAACGGGTAGTTCAAAAGCTGATACGAAGTCGGTTGCAGTGATTGTTGTCTTACTATTATGTGGTGGATTTAGTACCTCGGCTCAGGATAAAATCACTTTGCAAGATGGGATTGACATGGCAATGAGCAATAATTTGACGGTTAAAAATGAGAAATTAAAATCTGAATATCAGGAAAAACTCATTAAATCGTCTTTAAATATTCCGCAAGCCAACTTTTCAGTGGAAGCAGGACAAATAAATAGTGCTTATACGGATATTCGTTTCGGAATCTATCAGTCTATCAGTTTTCCTACGGTTTATACCAATCAAAAGAAATTATTGAATGAAGAATGGAAAATGGCCGTTTTGACAGTTGCTTTGCGAGAGACTGAACTAAAACGAGCCGTAACGCAACTTTTTTATACGCTAATTATTTTCCGAGAAAAGGAAAAATTACTCGTGAAAGCGGACAGTATTTACGCTGAATTCTTGTCAAAAACCAATTTTCGTTTTGCCAAAGGCGAAAGTAATATTTTAGAAAATACAACGGCAGAATTGCAGAGAGGAAATATTCAATTGCAATTAAAAGCATTGCAGCAAGAAATTGATTTAGTAAAACTGCAATTTCAATTAACCTTGAACACGGAAACATATTATGAACCTTTGGCAAACAATGCAAAAATTGACTTCCTCGTCAATCTTGATAGTTCTTTTGTCGGTCAGCATCCTTTGCTGAAGGTTTTTCAACAGCAAAGATTGGTGGCAACGGCAAATACTACTTTAGAAAAGTCAAGATTATTACCCAATTTAAACCTTGGAATTAATAGTATGAGTATGCGAGGAACTGGAGCGGATAATATCATCTATAATGCTTCTACTCGATTCAATTCCGCTCAAATTGGCGTTGGAATTCCTATTTTTGCAGGTGCTCAAAAAGCGAGAATAAATGCTTCTAAAGTGACAGAAACCATTGCTGAGAACAATTTTCAGCAACAATTTCAACAACTCAGAAAGGATTACCAGTATGCATTCTTGCAATATCAAACGAATCTTCACGCCGTAAATTATTTTGAAAATTCGGGCTTGAAAAATGCCAATTTGATTGTAGCAACGGCCAATAAACAATTCATCAATGGCGACATTAATTATCTGGATTGGGTAGTGCTTATCAACCAATCAATTGCCATTCAGTCCAATCATTTGGATGCCATCAAGATGCTCAACGAAAGCATCATTTCAATCAATTACTTAACATCGAAATAATAAAATAATGAAAAATATAATCATCGTTTTTGGTATTTTCTTTCTCATAGCCTGTGGTAGCAAGAAAGCAACGGAAGAATCCACGCAAAAACCAACGGCTATTGAAGGCGATATTGCCACACTTACCGATGCGCAATTGGCTTTGGCTCAACTTGAATTGGGTAAAGTAGAACGCCGAAGTATTTCAAAAGTAGTTAAACTAAATGGTAAAATTGATGTTCCGCCACAAAATTTAATTTCGGTGAGTATGCCATTGGGGGGCTACTTAAAATCTACCAAATTATTGCCTGGAATGCACATCAATAAAGGCGAATTGATTGCGATAATGGAAGACCAACAATATATTCAAATTCAACAGGATTATTTGACTACTAAGAATAAATTGGAGTTTGCTAAGGCTGAATATATACGCCAGAAAGAGCTGAATGCCAGTAAAGCAACCAGTGACAAACTTTTTCAACAAACCGAAATGGAATATAAATCACTGCTCATAACCTTGAGTGCTTTGAGTGAAAAATTGAAATTGATTAATATTAGTACGCAAAAACTAACGGAAAATACCATTTCTAATAATGTAAAAATCTATTCACAAATAAGTGGATTTGTATCGAAAGTGAATGTGAATATTGGTAAATATGTTAATCCAACCGATGTACTTTTTGAGTTAATTAACCCTTCCGATTTTCACTTAAACTTGAAAGTTTTTGAAAAGGATATTGACAAATTGGCCATCGGACAAAAATTGATTGCTTACAGTAATAATTTTCCCGATAAAAAATACGAGTGTGAAATTATCTTGATTAGCCGTGATATTTCCCCCGAAAGAGCCGTTGATGTCCACTGTCATTTTGAGAAATACGACAAAACTTTACTGCCAGGAATGTACATGAATGCTGACCTTGAGGTGAAATCTACCAATGCTTCTTCCATTCCAGAAGATGCGGTGGTCAATTTTGAAGGTTCAAATTATGTATTTGTAGCGAAGGATAAAAACCAATTTCAAATGGTTAAAGCGGAAACGGGTACCAAAGAAAATGGCTTTATTGAAGTAAAAAATAGTAGCACTTTTACGGATAAACAAATTGTGATTAAAGGAGCTTACACGCTTTTGATGAAGTTGAAAAATAAATCAGAAGAAGAATAATTTTAGGAAAATATTTCAATTGTACAGCGATTCTTAGCTCATTTCGGCGTAAACTTCGTCAGAATAACAAACTTTAATTTTGGAAATAAGTATCATTATTTGCCACTTATTTCCAAAATATAAAATATAATTCGGAAATTTATAATCCTAATTTCATCCCAGCATTATACTTTTTGATGTCTTCAATGCGAGTGTAACGCTGAATCATGGCAGAGGTTTTGTGCTTACTTTGGCGCATAATTTCTGAGTCATCGGCTCCATTTATTTTAGCAATCGTAATAAAAGATGCCCGCAAGGAATGAGCAGAAAAATCGTTACCAAAATATCTTTTCACCAAATCATTCACCGTTTTATCAGTAAGGCGATTATTAGTAATTCTATCTCCTTTTCTTACTCGAACAAACAAACCTTCGGAAGTTTTATCCATTCTTTTTATCCATGATTGCAAACTTCTAATTGGACACAAAACTGATTCTGGGCTATAAAAAATGGCTTTTTCTTCGTAATCTCCGTATTGATTGGTTTTACTTTTTTGCATAGAAACAATCAACCCTTCATCCGTAAAACTTAAATCCTCTACATTCAAAGCCACCAATTCCGACCTCCGAAAAGCTCCCGTGAAACCTAAAAGCAAGAGGGCTTTATTTCTAACATTTGCATTGCTTTCAACATCAAAGTCTCTTAAAATCTGCTTTAGATTGTGGAGTTTAAAAGCAGGTGCTTGACTTTGGCGAATCCCTTTACTACGTTTAATACCTTCCATTACTACCCTAAACATTCGGTTTTGGGTTGGTGTATCGAAATTATTTAATTGATGTAATTTTGAAATAGCCGCTAATCGCCGATTGATGGTTGCCCATTTACAAGTATCCGCCAAATAGGAAACGTAGCCCGCCAAAGTTTCAGGAGTAACGGGGAAGGGAATCTGAGCATTGATTTCGCACCAACTATTAAAATCTTTCAAATCGGATTTGTAGGCACGCTGGGTATTAATGGCGCCTTCCATACCTAAACGGCCGTACTCGTTTACCTTCTCTTTCAAATCGTTCGTTAATTCGACCGAAAGATTCGGATTTATATTTTGGATAATTAAATTTGAATCCATTAAAATCTCTCGTTATAAACAAAAATTTGTCTCAATTTTCAACAAAATGCTGAGTAAAGATACAATCGGAAAGTAGTAAATTTGAAGAATTTGTCTAAAAAATGGTGGTGCCTTACGATTATTCAATATACAATTTTTGATAATATTCCGTAGCCATCCGATTGCTGTCAAACTGAGGCACGATATCTTTCATGCTATTTTTGATGATTTCAATCCAATGATTTGGATAATCATAGTACAAGGGCAAAATCTCAGTTTCTAACAAATGATATAAACTATTGGCATCCAAATCTCTTTGAATATCTTCGGACAAAAAAGTATCACACGACGGAATCACGAATGAATTGATTTTATCTTTGGCAAATTCAGGAAACCAACCATCGGGTAAGCTCACATTTACGGTTCCATTCATCGCTGCGGTCATACCACTTGTGCCTGATGCTTCGTGCAAAAGCAAAGGCAAATTTAACCAAATATCGGCACCTTGTTTCAATAATTTAGATAAACTCATTTCATAACCCGTTAATACTGAGCAATTTGGATAAGCTCTACAAATATTAACGATTTTATCAAAAACTCCGATTGCCCCAAAATCCATGGGATAGGGTTTTCCAGCCCAAATGATTTGTACGGGTCTTTGGAGATTACTGACAAATCGTTCAAACCTGTCCATATCGTGAAAAAACAAATCTGCTCTTTTATAACCCGCAAACCTTCTTGCGAAGACGATAGTGAATATTTTTTCGTCATAAATCTCACCACATTGGTCGGCCACTTCATCAAATAGTAACCTTTTACGTTGGTATTTCTTATTTCTTAAGGCCTCATCATCGTTTTTTTCTAAGGCTTGATACATCGCTTCGTCGTGCCAATAGGTATAATTTTGAGCATTTGTAATGGATAAAATCTCACAAATATTTGCCTCATTTTTAAACATTTCGTGCAGTACTTTTGCGTGTATTTTTGAAACCGCATTGGCCCTTTTGGAAAGTCGAAGTGCTGCGAGTGTGTGGTCCAAAATGTCATTCTCGGTTTGGGTAATCGCCTTGACTTCGGTGAGTGGAATATCGTAGAAAAAACCCATTCTTTCCAACAAGCTCATATTTGTCTTCTTATTTCCAGCCGCTTCGGGCGTATGATTTGTGAATACCAAACGCTTTTTTACTTCAGCTACCTTTTGGAATTTATCGTGCAAATAAAATGCAATCGGCAATCCATGCGATTCGTTCAAGTGATAAATTTGGGGTTCCCAATTTAATTGTTCCAATAATTTTGCGCCGCCAATTCCCAATAAAATAGCGGCAGCAATTTGCGTTTCGGGGTTAGCATCGTAATGTTTATGCGAAATGGTTTTGGCGAGATAATCGTTCTCTGGCAAATCAGTCGATAAGAAAAAAATGGGAGCCGTATTAAAAACGGTGGGCGGCAAATAGTAGGCGGTAACCGACACATCGTGTTTAGAAACTTGAATGGTGAATTTAATATCCGTTTTTTGCAGAAATCCATAAATCTTTTCCTCAAATAAAACATCCATCGTTTGGTCGTATTTTCTGGTTTGATTATAGTAACCAAATTTCCATAAAATACTGATTCCTACCACGTTCTGTTTCAATTCAAAGGCACTTTTCATGTGCGAACCCGCTAAATATCCCAATCCACCAGCGTAAGTTTTAAGGGGTTGATGAATGCCAAATTCCATGGAGAAATAGGCAATTTTTTTCTGAAATTCTGGATTAATTTGATACGGGTGCGTAAGTGAAAAACTCATAAGAAAATTGTTAAGATAGTCAGAGAATAAGCGTTATAATGACTTTCATTGCAGTGAACTTGTATAATTCTCAATATCTATCATTCAAATAATAGATATTGAGAATTATCAAATACTTCAGTTAAAACCTGATTTATACGGAAATAGTATTGACTGCTACAGATATTTTGAAAGGAAACGATAGGATTTTTTAGGTATTACTTAAATCAATGCTTGTAAACTCCATTAAATCATTGGTATCATTTAGCTATTTTTTTATTTTCTAAAAGTCAGCATTGGAACATCTGCTCCTTGTATAAAATGTTTTGAGACACTTGTATTTAATATATTTTCTAAAAAGGATTTCTCATGAACCGCCAACGCCAATACGTCGGGTTTATACAGATTTATGTACGATTCCAAGCCCTCGATAATGTCGGCTCGATTAATTTTTCTGACAAAAACGTTATCCTCTTTAAATTCATCTTTCAAAGCACCTACCAATTCGTGCACATTTTTGTCCGCTTTCATACTGATAAAATCATTAATATGAATCACTTTGCAAGTAGCACCCAAAGGCTCAACGATTTGTAAGACTTGGTGTGTTGCCAAAAATTCATCTTTTTTAAAATCAGCGGCGTACATTATTTTACGTGGAAATTTAATCACTGCATTGGCAGGAATAATCCAAACTGGGCAAATAGATTCTTTCATCACTTTTTGCGCATTTGTACCAAGCCATTTATCCAAAGTATTAGCAGCGCCTTTCGTTCCCATCACAATAAAATGAGCATTAATTGATCTGGCAGCAACCAGAATTTTTTCGGGTACATTGGCACCGTATTCAATTCTATGCGAAATTCTATCAGGACATATTTGCGTTTTTTCAATAAACTTGGTCATGAAAACCTTCATATCAACCTCAGCTTCCATTTTGTCATTTTGAATAATCGTCCTTATCTGCGCATTATCATTATATTCTGCCACCATCGGGATATAATGAACGTGCAGAAACACTACACGAGCATTCATACTTCTTGCCAACATTCCTGCGTATTGAGAAGCATGAAGGGCATTATTACTAAAATCGGTCGGAAAAAGAATAGTTTTCATGTCATTAAGTTTTTGAATGTAAACAAAAAATAACGGGTGA
Source organism: Arcicella sp. (assembly GCF_964672035.1). NCBI lineage: Bacteria > Pseudomonadati > Bacteroidota > Cytophagia > Cytophagales > Flectobacillaceae > Arcicella > Arcicella sp. The sequence continues at coordinate 4,000 of NZ_CBABQS010000086.1, read as the reverse complement.
ATATGATGAAAAGATAAAGACCTGTTGTAAGCATAAATTCAAAAATTTATTATGTAAATAACGTCCGTAGAAATTTTTAAAAGAATAGTTAAGCAAAGGCAAAAATGATGAACATAAATTTTCTATCTTGAAGATTTTTCCGAAACTCAACCCAAATTTCACCCTAAAAAATCACAAAAGATATGACGAATCTTAGGAAGATGTTCGTAAAAAGTCAGTAGAAAGTATGACGATAATCACGCAACCCAATGCCTGAAAATTAAAATGAGTGGATTTTTTTGAAGCGATAAAGTAGAAGGGCTCAGGATCAACAAATTCAACATATATTTGAGTAACTGTTTTTGAGCGATAAAATGAACAAAGCTGTTCGTAATTGAAATAAAATTAGAACAAACTTAGTTGCCCTAAAATTTTTTTGGTTGCCATTAAATACGGTTTTCGTTTTTCAGAATGGATTAATTTCACATCTGTTTTAAAAACTGTCCCAACAATCATTTGATTACGCTGTTTTCTGGAGCAACTTACCCAAAGTTCAGGCACCCCTTGTCCTTCCGTAGGACGAACCCGAATTTTGTGCCGTTTACTATCGTAGATGGTCGATAGTTTGATATTGATGAAAACCCTGTTCATTATTATACCATTTTGCGATGAATTTCATCCAATAAATATACTAAAATATTAGTTACATTTGCTTAAAAATATCAAGGAATTGGAAAATTAATGATGAAATTTGCCAAAGAAAATCAAATACTAAACTTACCATGAAAATCAAAAACCTAACAGCTTATCTATCAGCATGTTTTATAATTATAAACATCATAAGTTGTAAAACATTTCAAAAAAGTAATAATAATGCTGCCAACAAAGAAACGATTTTGAATTATGACCATGAAACGCTGTTTTCAGAATCTTCGCCCTATTTAATGCCCTACAATCGGATTATTGATGGCGTTGGAACGTCGGTAAATTTTGGAAATCCAGAGTTTGAAAATCATAGTTTAGACTTAGCAATGATTCCAAATACGGATTTATTTGTGGTGGAAGACAGGTTTGGGGTTGCGGTATTTAATTCAAAATCAAAAACGTTAATTAACCGTTGGGAATACAGTCAAAATCCTGATTATAAGAATCTTATGAGTTCTTTTTCAGGAATAAAAACGGTTTCTTACAAAGATTCAGTGTACGTTTTTTGGGGATCGGGTGGCCGAGAAAATTCAAATTCTTACGTCATGCAAGCCGCATGGAATGGTAAAGAACTAAAATTAATCAAAGCATTTCCATTCAAAGCTATCGCTCCTGCTTTGGTTTCTTTGCCGAATGAAGTACTCATAAAAGAAGAAAATAGTGTGCTTTTCCTTTACACGGTGTTAAATGGAAATAACCAATTAATTAAAACCAACGTTAGCAATCAAGCACAAATTTGGGCAGTACCCACGGGCAATTGTCCTTACGGTTTAACTTCGGCGGATGATAAAATTTTTGTTACCAATTGGGCTGGTCCCATTACCAATCCATCGGATGGACTCGAAACGGCGGGCATTCCTTGGGGCAGCGCTTATATCGACCCAAAAACGGGTGCCATGTCTCGTGGAACTGTTTCCGTATTTGAGTTGAAAACTGGGAAATTCATCCAAGAAATAGAAGTCGGCTTACATCCAAACGCCATTATTTCGAGCAGTGACGGACAAAAATTATACGTTGCCAATGGAAATAGCGATAATATTTCGGTCATTGATACCAAAAAATTAGCTGTTGTAGATACAATTTCTGTGGGATTATTTGATAAAAATACGAACCTCATTGGCAGTACACCCAACGGTTTAGCCATTGATCAATCGGGTAAAACCCTTTACGTGGCCAATGGTTTAGACAATGCCATTGCTGTGGTTTCTTTATCTAATACTACTGATAATCAGAATGTTACAAATAATTTTGTCAAAGGGTTTATTCCCACGCAAGCCTATCCATCGGGTATTGTGATAAATAACGGTGAAATTTATATTACAAATCTTGAAGCCATTGGAGCCAGGGCTTTCCGAAAAGTTAACGAAGCGGCCAAAGCTGAAAAGGCTTATAATTCTCATAAACAATTAGCTTCGGTTTCGTTTATCAGTCTTCCAAACGAGGAATTATTAAAAGAATATACCCAAAAAGTAAAAAATCAAAGTTTATATTACCGAGCCAAGATTTCTGAACAATTACCTCGAAAAAATATAGCTCCCAGACCCGTTCCAGAAAGGATTGGCGAACCCTCAGTTTTTAAATATGTCTTGTATATTATTAAAGAAAACCGAACGTATGACCAAGTTTTGGGCGATGTGAAAGAAGGAGATGGCATGGCCTCCTTGTGCATTTTTGGCGATAGTATTACCCCTAACCAACACCAATTGGTGAAGGATTATTTGTTGATGGATAATTATTATGTTTCTGGAAAATCATCGGCCGAAGGGCATCATTGGGCGAGCGCTGGCATGGTGACGGATTATACCGAAAAAAACGTTAGAGCATGGTTTAGGAGCTACCCTCATGTATTATACGATGCGATGGTTTACAACAAAAAAGGGTTAATTTGGAATAATGCGCTCGACCACGGCAAAACCGCTCGGATTTTTGGCGAAGCCTGTACGTGTGAATATGATCAGAAAAATTATTCTTGGAAAAACCTGTTTGAATTACGACAAAAAGGTGAAAATTTTCCTTTCAAAAATACGACTACCATTTCCAGAGTACGTCCTATATTATCAAAAGATTTCCCCGGCTGTGACAATGAAAATATTAGCGACCAAATGCGTGCAGACGCTTTTTTGAAAGAATTTAAGGAAATTGAAGCAAATCCAATGGGGCAATTACCCAATTTAATGGTAATGTCATTGCCAAATGACCACACTTCAGGCATGAATCCAACTTTTCCAACCCCAAGAGCCATGGTTGCCGATAATGACTTGGCGGTTGGAAGAATCGTTGAGGCAATTATGAAAAGTAAATTTGCCGATTCCACCGTTATTTTTATTAGTGAAGATGATTCTCAAGCAGGATGGGATCACGTAAGTGCCTACCGTACAACCGGTTATGTCATTAGCAAATATTCTCGTTTGCAAAAAACGGTTCACACCAATTATAATCAAACCTCAGTTTTGAGAACGATTGAACATATTTTGGCATTACCACCGATGAATATTATTGATGCTACGGCTTCCCCAATGTTCGACTGTTTTACGGATAAACCAGATAATAATTTTGTGTTCGTTGCCCAAAAAAATCAAATCCCATTGGACGAAATGAACAAACCTGCGGAAAAACAAAAAGGCGCATCGTTAAAATTTACAAATCAATCCATCAAATACGCTTTCGATTTAATTGACCGAGGACATGATGATATTTTGAATCGGATATTATGGTTTTCTGCCAAAGGAAATAAGCCTTATCCCGTAAAAATGGCAGGAAGTGATAATGAAGAAGATGATGATTAATTTAATTTTTATTGGTAAGGGTGACTTGAGAATTATCATTATATTACTCGTATTTCGATATTTTGAAAATAACGAACTGATAAACAAGTATTTACCCCAAATAATAACGGTGTTTAATTTTTAATGATTATTTGAGTAAAAAGAATTAATGGAAATTAGGAATGTTGTCACCTCATAGAAGCGTTTGGGATGAACCCTCGTTTTGGCTACGTGAAGGTTTATTAACTTTTTTTAACATTTAGTTAATTTAAGTTTTTACGATGTTAAGGTTCAAAATACTGCAGTCAAAACAACTTCGTTCCGTGGCTCGATGTAAAGAAAGTTTGCCTCACATTTAAGTAATTTTCCACCATTGCAACAACGCAATTGCTTGATTATGAGGGGAAAAAGTAGAGATTTTTTAGCAAATACTCATTTTGAACCCTTACATTTTCGTGTAACACTGCGTAAATCCTAAAATATTAATTAGTAACCGTATATAATAATGTAGTGGTGTAGGCTTTGACAGGTAATAGAACGGTAAAGCCAGT